>CALMWN010000172.1 GCA_937873555.1 uncultured Clostridia bacterium | reverse complement strand
TCTTCATTCAAGATTACTTGAGAGAGCCTCAAAGCTAAGCGACGAAAAAGGAGGCGGGTCTCTCACCGCCCTCCCGATCATAGAGACGCAGGCAGGCGATGTTACATCTTACATCCCAACGAATGTCATATCCATAACCGATGGACAGATATACCTGGTGCCGGACCTTTTCTTTGCAGGCCAAAGACCTGCCATTAATATAGGCCTCTCAGTTTCAAGAGTCGGGGGGGCTGCACAGATAAAAGCAATGAAAAAGCTGGCTGCGCCCTTGAGGATAAACCTGGCTCAATACAGGGAACTGGCGGTATTTACCCAGTTTGGTTCCGATCTTGACAAGGTCACAAGAGACAAACTTACACAGGGAGAAAAACTGGTAGAAACGCTTAAACAGCCTCAGTACAAGACAATGCCCGCCGAGGATCAGGTAATTGTGTTGTATTCAGCTACCAATAAATACCTTATGGAAATACCCAACAGTGAGGTCGGCAGATTTAATGAAGAGCTTGTGGGATTTATCAGGAGCAGGTACCCGGAAATTATAGAAGCCATAAAATCAACGGGAAACCTCGACCCTGATACCGAGGAGTCTCTAAAACTCGGGATAGAGGAATTCAAGGCAGGATTTTGATTTTACTCAATTTGAACTAAAGTATAATTTCAAATAATCTTCCAATATGGAACAAAACAAGGCAGGTGAAGCACTATGGCCTATATGCGTGAAATAAGGCTGAGAATGAACAGCATTAACAAGACACGGCAAATTACAAGGGCCATGAAGCTGATTTCTGCAGCAAGATTAAAAAAAGCCAGGCAGCAGCTGGAGGAGACGCTTCCTTTTTTTAACAAGGTAAAGAGTACAATGGCCGACATTTTAAAACACAGCGCAAATATTGAAAGCATCTTCTTTGATGTTGAAAATGGGAAACAGGCCAGGAAAAAAGGATATGTAATTCTGACAGGAGATAAAGGGCTTTCCGGTGGTTACAACCACAATACGTTCAAATTCAGCGAGAAGCATATTGACCGTACAGGGGACAACATTTTGTTTGTCGCAGGGCACATGGGAAGAAGCCATTTCTTGAAAAAAAACTATAATGTATATGGCAAATTTGCTTACCCCATTCATGCACCTACAGTCCAAAGAGCAATGAAGATGGCTGAGATTGTACTGGATATGTACAAAAACAGGGAACTTGACGAGGTATATCTGATTTTCACAAAAGCGCACTCTTCCTTAAAACTTCTTCCTCAGATCATGAGACTTCTTCCGTTGAAAATGGAATCCCTGATGGAGGATACGGGAGATAAGGAGACTTTTGATGAAAGCCTTGTATATGAACCGTCTCCTGCGGCCGTGCTTGACATTTTGATTCCAAAGTACCTTAAAGGGATATTATATGGAGCGCTTGTTGAAGCATTCACCTGTGAACAGAGTGCAAGAATGACGGCGATGGACAATGCCACAGCAAATGCGGAAGAAATGCTTCAAAAACTGAACCTGTATTATAACAGGGCAAGACAGGCAGCTATAACCCAGGAGATTTCGGAAATTATTGGAGGCGCTACGGCGGTTAAATAACGACAGAATAGATAACAAACACAAAACAAATGGAGGTGAAGGAACTTGGGGATAATGCAGGAAGAATAGTACAGGTCATAGGACCGGTAATTGATATCAGGTTTAAGGATACGGAGCTTCCCCGGATACATAACGCGATAAAAATTGATAATCACGGCAGAATGATCATATCCGAGGTAATGCAGCACCTGGGCAATGATGTGGTAAGGTGTGTTGCCATGTCTTCAACAGATGGTCTTATGAGAGGCATGCCTGCATTGGACACCGGGGATTGCATAAACGTTCCGGTAGGCAGGGAGGTGCTTGGAAGGGTATTCAATGTTCTGGGAGAACCCATAGACCGTCTCGGGAATGTGGAAACAAAACAAAAGCTGCGCATACACAGACCTCCCCCGGGGTTTGAAGAGCAAAAACCCGCTGCAGAGATCCTTGAAACAGGAATAAAGGTTATCGACCTCCTGGCACCTTACGCCAAGGGCGGAAAAATCGGATTGTTCGGGGGTGCGGGAGTTGGAAAGACTGTGCTTATACAGGAGCTGATAAGGAATATTGCAACGGAGCATGGCGGTTACTCGGTATTTGCCGGTGTTGGGGAAAGATCAAGGGAAGGGAATGATCTTTGGTATGAAATGAGAGCTTCGGGAGTAATAGAAAAGACGGCACTGGTTTTCGGCCAGATGAATGAGCCTCCGGGAGCAAGGATGAGGGTTGGGCTGACAGGACTGACGATGGCAGAGTACTTCAGGGATGAACTGGGTCAGGAGGTTTTGCTCTTTATTGATAACATATTCAGGTTTATTCAGGCCGGTTCCGAGGTTTCCGCCCTGCTGGGCAGGGTACCGTCTGCGGTCGGATACCAGCCGACTCTTGCAACCGATATCGGAGAACTCCAGGAAAGGATAACATCTACCCGGAAGGGTTCAATCACATCGGTACAGGCGATTTACGTACCCGCCGATGATCTTACCGATCCGGCACCCGCGACCACCTTTACGCACTTGGATGCAACAACCGTACTTTCGAGGCAGATTGTTGAATTGGGAATATACCCTTCGGTTGACCCCCTGGACTCTACTTCCAGGATACTGAACCCGGGAATTGTAGGGGAAGAACACTATTACATAGCCCGGAGGGTTCAGGAGATTCTGCAGAGGTATAAGGAACTGCAGGATATCATATCCATACTTGGCATGGATGAACTTTCCGAAGAAGACAAATTGATTGTTTACAGGGCAAGAAAGATACAGAGATTCCTGTCCCAGCCGTTCTTTGTCGCCGAAACCTTTACGGGCTATCCCGGCAGGTATGTTGAGATAAAGGAAACATTAAGGGGATTTAGGGAGATTATCGACGGCAGGATGGACCATATTCCAGAATCAGCCTTTTATATGGCAGGCGGCATTGAAGATGTATATGAAAATGCAAAACATAACCTATAACGGGGAGAACTCATGGAAAACCTTTACAACCTTGAAATTATAACACCTGAGAGGAGATTCTTTTCGGAAAATGTTGAGATGGTGTGCTTGAAGACTCCTGAAGGCGAAATTGGAATACTGAAAAACCATATGGCTATGGTGACAGCTGTAAAAGCAGGCCCAATAAGGATTCTGCAGGGTGGGGCATGGCTTGAAGCTGTGCTTTCCGAGGGCTTTATGGAGATAAAACAGGATGGGACCATCATTTTTACAGACAGTGCCGAATGGGTCCGGGGAAAAATATAGGGCAAATACACAGAGATTAAAGATAACCAAATTTAAACTTAGTGATTTCCAGATAGGAAAACACCTGTGGAAGGGGTGATTTCATTGCTGGAAAAATCACTTTTAAATTTGGGTATCTATAATATGGCTAAGCAAAAAGGAGAATTAATGTATGAGGTTGTTAATTTCTACATTTTTTGCCATTGTCCTTTTTCATATAGCCCTTTATGCTTCAGTAATATATGATGACAGAAAACATAAGAGGTGAGCATTTAAAAAAGTACTATATACTGAAGCTGTTTCCGGCAAAGTCGAGTTTGGACAAGTAGCGCCCGAGCTTCTGGAAAGGAACCTCGATCCAACGGTATGAAGCATATGCCAAAAGCAGGCTGACAGAGAGACTTACCAGCCAGGACACTATAACCGAGTGAAACTTTGAAAAGATTATGGATGAAAAGGTCAATAAAACGGGGAAATGCAGCAGATAAAAGCTGTAGGACACTTTTCCAAGGAATTTCACAACTCCTTTTGATAAAAATTCGGAAAAATTCGTGTTTGAAAGAGCAAAAATAATAATAAGGGCTGCACCAAGACCGATTAAATAATTGCGTACTTCATCAGACAGATAGATCCATTGCATGCAATACCCGTTTGTGTATGCGATTATACCGATGCTGCACAGAAGGAGTTTGGCATAAGCAGGCATACCGGCGGCTTTTGTTAATACAGCGGAATGTGAGGCTGCCAGTATGCTTCCCAGAATAAAAAGAGGAAGGTACTTCAAAGCTGGCGTTTTGATAAAATACACAAGAACAAGTGAAGCCGATAAAGCTGCAATTGCAGAGGTGAAGCCCTGGACCTTTCTGGTTACGAGTAGTATAAACGGAAATACCAGTGAAATTTTCATCTCAACGACAAGAGACCATATGATGGGATCAATCTGGCTGACATCAAATTTGGGGCCTATCATTATAGCGTGCTTGATAACAGAAACCGGAGATAGGAGATTCTGTCTCTTATACACATCTGGCTGCCGACGAAGAGGATAGTGTAGATCTCG
>CALMWN010000171.1 GCA_937873555.1 uncultured Clostridia bacterium | reverse complement strand
GTACAGCGTCATATTGTTTCAAATAACCAATGCCATCAAATAAATGATATTGTTATTAAGATGCACCAATTTACTTAATTTATTAAGTAAAAATATGGAGTTTGTTTTGAAAGTATTCTGTCCTTCAATCCAATTAACTGTTTTCAATAAAAATCCTGTGGTATATATCACTTACAGCAAATGATGCAATTAATGAATAATCATTATGCCTGATTGTTAAATAGTTGCATACAGTATTGGTCTATTCGTCAGCTGTTATTATAATCTGCAAACTACGGGGTGAAGAAATGAATAAGAGCATACTTGTGGGCGGAGCTGCCGGACAGGGTATGGATACTATAGCAGCGATTCTTGAAAAAATCCTGAAAAGAAAAGGCTTCCGCATATTTACAGTCAGAGATTACATGTCAAGGGTGAGAGGCGGACATAACTTTGTTCAGGTCCGCTTTGGAGATGAGGAGCTTTATTCTCATAGTGACACTATTGATGGAATAATTGCTTTGAATGAAGAAACTCTCAGAATCCATGTTCAAAGGCTGTCAGAAGACGGCTTCATAATTTGTGATGAAGAAACGGTACATACTGATGAAAGGATAATCAACCTGCCCTTAAAAAAAGCCGCACAAAACATAGGAAATCCGAGAGTGCTTGGTAATATTGCCGTGGGAGCATTTCTAAGGCTGTACAACCTTGACACTGAACATGTTGAAGGTGTAATTAATGAAAATTTCAGACAGGATATAGCAAAACAGAATATTACGGCGCTGTATGAAGGATACAACCTGGTTGACGGCAGGTATAAAAGTATATCTCCGTCGAAAGACACAAGTATCCTGATAAATGGTAATGAAGCAGTTGCACTTGGTGCTCTTGCTGCAGGGTGTAAATTTTATTCAGCGTATCCCATGACACCTTCCACCAGTATTATGAATTATCTTGCATCAAAGACGGAGGAAGCGGGGATTGTTGTTGAACAGGCAGAGGATGAAATAGCCGCAATCAATATGGCTATAGGAGCTTCATTTGCAGGAGCCCGGTCTATGACTGGAACTTCCGGCGGTGGTTTTGCGCTTATGGTTGAGGCACTTGGCCTGTCCGCTATGCTGGAGGTGCCCCTGGTAGTTGCTGAAATACAGAGGCCGGGACCGACAACAGGCTTCCCGACAAGGACTGAACAGGCAGATTTGAAATTCGTCATATATTCCACACCGGGAGAGATACCAAAGATGGTCATTGCGTTGAGAAACCCTGAGGATGCCTTCTACCAGACTATCAGAGCCTTCAACATTGCCGACCGTTACAGGATGCCTGTTATACTGCTTGGAGACCAGTATCTTGCTGATTATACTACAACAATCAAACCTTATGATTTTGATAACATAAAGATTGAAAGATATCTGAACAATGATGAATACAAGAGTGAAAAAGAATACAAAACCTATGAGATAAATGAATCCGGAATATCACCAAGGATAATACCGGGTGTGGTACCCGGAAAAGTGGTGCTGGTCGACAGCGATGAGCATGACGAATACGGCCGTATTACGGAATCAGCTGAAATCAGGGTGAAAATGAATGATAAAAGGTTGAATAAACTGCAAATGCTGAAAAATGAATTACAGGAACCGGACTTTATAGGGAATGATGATTGTGAGGTACTGCTTTTGGCCTGGGGTTCGCTGCATGGGCCTGTAAAAGAAGCAGTAGGCATGTTAAACAGGAATGGAGGTAAAAAATATGGTGCACTTGTGTTCGGGGATATATGGCCCCTTCCGCAGAAACGGCTCATGGAGAAGGCTAAGAAAGTTGAGAGAATTATTAATGTTGAACAGAATGCTACGGGGCAACTGGCGTCATTGATAATGGAAGCGACAGGTATAAGGTGTACTGACAGCATCCTTAAATACGACGGACGGCCGATGTCCTCGGCAGAAATCTATACAAGGCTTGAAAAGGAGGGAAACCGGCATGGAAGATAAGGGGTTTTGTACATATGAAACGGCGTGGTGTCCCGGCTGTGGCGACCACAGCATCCTCGAGGCATTGAAAGAGGCCTTGGAACAGCTGGGAAAGGAGCCTTACAAGGTTTTGGTTGTGGGTGGTATCGGACAGGCGGCAAAAACGCCGCAATATATTAATACAAATGGTTTCTGCGGGCTTCACGGCCGTGCAATCCCGCCTGCAGCAGCAGCGAAGATAGCCAATAAGGAACTGACCGTAATTATAGACACCGGAGACGGGGATTCCTATGGTGAGGGAGGAAACCATTTCATACATAATATAAGAAGAAATGCAGATATTACTCATTTCGTGCATGATAACCAGATATACGGTCTTACAAAGGGACAGGCCTCCCCGACAACAGATATCGGTCATGTCACTGATGTCCAGCCGGCAGGTGCCATAAATACTCCCATGAATCCAATCCTTACTGCAATCTCGATGGGGGCAGGATTTGTCGCCCGGGCATTCAGCGGGGATAAGGAGCATCTGGTGTCCATAATGAAGGAAGCGATCAACTACAAAGGATATTCTCTTGTTGACATTCTGCAGCCATGCATCAGCTTTAACAAGGTCAATACCTTCCAATGGTACAGCAAGAGAGTTTACAAGCTGGATTCAGGTTATGATCCTGCCAACAGGCTTAAAGCCGTGGAAAAGGCGATGGAATGGGGTAACAGTATTCCCCTGGGGATAATTTACAAGGAAGAGAAGGAAACATTCCATGACAAGATTGGCTTTTTGAAAAATGGAGCCCCTTTGATGGAACAGAAACATGATTTAAGTAAAATCAAAAGCTTTATGAATGATTTTATTTAATCCTTATAGAAGTAAACAATTAATAAATTTTCAGGGAGGTATTTATGAAGAGCTTGAAAGGTACAAAGACATTGGAAAATCTTATGAAGGCTTTTGCAGGAGAATCACAGGCCAGGAACAGATATACCTATTATGCCTCTGCTGCAAACAAGGAAGGTTACCGCCAGATAGAAGCAATTTTTATCGAAACGGCAGATAATGAAAAGGAACCTGTCTCTTATACACATCTCCGAGCCCACGAGACAGGCAGAAATC
>CALMWN010000170.1 GCA_937873555.1 uncultured Clostridia bacterium | reverse complement strand
TCATATGTTGCAGTGAAATTGTCAGAAGTAACTACATTTGTTTCAAGGTAGGACAAGTATCTATCTATAAGAACAAAAGGATATTTTGTAAGCTTCAATTTTAAAATTTGATCATCGTAAAATTGGTCTTCTACAGAATCTATAATTAGACCTTTAATGCCTTTTTGTGTTGCATCCTGTATAAACCGCTGCTGCTCTTCAAGGATATTATATGATAATTTTATTAAAAGGTCATACCCTGACTTGGCTGCTTCCTCTTCTATGCCTTGTAACATATCCGTATTATGTGTATTGAGATAAGGGCAAATAAACCCTATCAGATTTAATTCTTCACCTGATTCTTTACTGATTTCGTTGGAAGCTTCACAAACAAATGTCCCTTTACCTGGTATCCTGTGAATTATACCTTCCTTAACAAGAAGAGACATAGCTTTTTGAGTTGTTATCTTACTTACATTAAAGCGCTCCATGAGCTCTTCTTCAGATGTGACCTTATCATTGGGCCGCAACATACCTCTTTCAATCTGTTCTTTGATATAGTCTTTTATTTTCTCATAGAATGGTGCATCTTTCTTTTTCACAGGCATAATTTTCTACTCCATGCTTATAATAATAATCATTAATATAATGTTTTCATATAATTATATATTATATATATTAAATATACTTTATTCAAATTCTATATATAGAATATTATATTTCATATATAATTATGTCAATACTTTCCTTCAAAAAAATATACTTAATTCTCCTTTGTGTACTCAATAACCGGTATCTTTACAGCGCCTTTTTCCGGAATATTCAATTCATTTGTAACAAGTGGGCTTGTAGCAAGATCTGTTTTTGAACCCGCCACAATAATCGCAATGATAGTTTATGCAGTAGCTGCACTGGGTTTGGTCAACCTTTTCAGGATTAAAGCTACCAGGGATGGGAGGTAGCCGGACAGCCTGGAAGCAGCGGACAAATAGTTTTCAGTTCTGCAGGCATCCGTCCATTCCGGATACGGCTGTCTGCAGAACATTGTGCATTTGAAACATCCTACAGGTTATGCTCTGAATCTCTCATCCTTTTGGCCAAACCCGCAGCCTCGCCGAATGAAACAGGCTTCTTGAAATCCATGACCATGCCATCTACAATCCTGTCTTTGCGCTTCTGGTCCTTTTCCGTGCAGTGTGCATTGCTGCATTTTCCTTCTTTTATAATAGATCCGCATTTGCAAAATTCCATATTCAAGGCTCCTCCTGTATCTTTGAATATATTATTACCGGATTTCGGGTTTTGAATTTATCTTATGAGAATCACATTTGCTAAAACTGTAAGAATTTGATAATATGAAGTCAGAGAGAAGGAGAATAATACTATGGAAACATTAAACGATTTAAGGCTTGCAGTTCTCATTGATGCTGACAATATCCCCTATGGCAATGTAAAGGGGATGATGGAGGAAATAGCATTATACGGGACTCCCACCTTTAAAAGGATATACGGCGATTGGACGAAACCGACCCTCACCGGGTGGAAGAACGTCCTGCTTGAAAATGCCATAACGCCTGTACAGCAGTACAGCTACACCACAGGAAAAAACGCTACCGACTCGGCAATGATTATTGATGCCATGGATATCCTGTACTCGGGAAAGGTGGATGGATTTTGCATTGTTTCAAGCGACAGCGACTTCACAAGGCTTGCTACAAGGCTTAGAGAAGCAGGTATGAGGGTTATCGGAATCGGCGAAAGAAAAACCCCGAACCCTTTTATCGTAGCTTGCGACAAGTTTATTTACATAGAAATCATCAATTCTTCGAAAGTGAAAACAGAGCATGTTGTTGCAAAGAGTACCAGGAAAAAACCCGACTCCAAAAAGCGCAGGAATGAACCGGATGAAACCAACAGTATGGAAAAGCTCCGGCGCGATGTAGTGAGCCTGATTTCGTCTTCAATAACCGACCTGGCTGACGAAAACGGGTGGGCATTCCTGGGAGATGTAGGAAACCTTATCTTAAAAAAGCAGCCCGACTTTGACCCAAGAATTTTCGGTCATCCGAAGCTTACCCCGTTAATAAAGTCCCTGGAGAAATTTGAGATTGATATCAGAGAGACAGGTCAGAATCACATCAAACACATTTATATCCGAAATAAACCGATATAAGTTTTATGGTTTGTAATGAATGAATAACTTGGGAAACAGGAATAAACGTTTTATTAAAGCTTCATAAACATATGGAGCTGCATTCTTAAATACAGTTAATCTCACTTCAAGAGAATCAATCCCTGGCATTTATCATCGGATTGTTTTTTCCCCGGTGTGTTTTGGCATCGATTATGCTCCCCTTGTACATGGCTTTTGCAGATATTTTTATTTTCATAACCTTTTCGAACAGCCTTACCATCTGCAGTTCTCTGTCCGTAATTATCGATACTGCGACTCCGGCATTGCCGTTCCTGCCTGTCCTCCCCACTCTATGAAGGTAACCTCCGGGTTCCTCGGGCATATTCAGGTTGAATACATGAGTGACCCCCTCTATATGAAGCCCCCTGGCGGCGATATCAGAGGCAATAAGGAGCTGTATCCTCCCGCTTCTGAATTCGTCCATCGTCTTTTTGCGGTCGGATTTTATATTGGTCCCGTGTATGCATCCGGCTTTTAATCCATGAAACCTGAGCTTTGCGGTAAAAACCTCCGCTTCATCCCGTTCACCGACAAACACGATGGCTTTATCCGGATTCATTATTCTTACAAGCTTCCTTAGAACTTCAATCTTGTCCCTTTTCTCTGCGAGGAAATAGAAATGCTCAATTGAGCCGGGGACGGATATGCTTTTTTCTCCTCTTATGATTTCCGGCTCCTTCATCAATTCCTTTGCACGTGCTTCCGATTCTTTGGATATGGTTGCAGAAAACATCATCAGTTGTCTTTCCTTTAAAGTGCTTTTTATTACAGCCCTGACATTGTCAAGGTTACTGTCATCCAGCAATCTGTCCGCTTCATCCAGAATTATTGTCTTTATTGTGTGTGCAGAAATCTTCCTCTTCTTGATGAGTTCCAGGATTCTGCCGGGGGAACCGACAATTATATTTGGCCGCTCTTTGAGCTTTTCTATCTGCCTGTCTATGTTCACATTGCCTATTATTGTTGCCGAACTTAGTTTAAACCCGGAATTCCGGGACAATATTTCTATCTGTCTGTGTATCTGAACTGCAAGCTCATGGGTGGGAACGAGTATGATTGCCTGCATCTCTTTATTTGCCGGTGTAAGTTTTTCATACAGGGGCAGGAGGTAAGCCAGAGTTTTCCCGGTTCCGGTCTCGGACTGTACTATTAAATCCCTGTTTTTCAGGACTTCCGGAATTGTCTTCCGTTGTATATCCGTCGGGACCGTTATCCCCTCCAGGCTCAGGGCCTGTGCAAGAGCAGGGTTCATATTCAGAGTCTTAAACAACTCAAGCATTGCAATCTCCTTTTTCTTCTTGTATTAAGCTATCGGTTTTCAAGTTGTATGATTGGTATTGTTATCCGATATCCGGATAATTATAACATACAGGCAGCCAATTGTCACAACTTAAGCAGTTTGAGTCTGTTTACAGCTGTTTTATGAATTTCCTGCTTAACAAAAAAATGCGGATAAAACACATAATGTGTTATCCGCATTTTGATTGTACCGGCTGTCAAGTTGTTTTTATCACTGTTTGACCTTTGCTACAGTTGATTTCTCCTGCGACTCCAGACATGCAAGTATTATATTCAAAGCCTTCAGGCCTTCATCTCCTGAAATTTCCGGTTCTCTTCCGTTCAGGATGCAATCGATGAAAAGGTCACTTACGCCACTGTTCAGCTGTTTGAGATTTGTCGAAATACCACCGACATTATAGCAATCCCTTGTATCATCCTTGTAATTGACAATAACCTGAAATTCAGGATCATAGCCTATTTTGAGCACACCTTTTTCACAGTAAATGATGGTCCCGTTGTCCTCTCCGCCCTTATAAGTCCAGCTGGCTATGAGAGAGCCGATAATTCCGCTTTTTGTCTTTAAAATACAGGTAGCATTATCATCGACATTTATAAGTTGCCCGTTATCATATTTTTTATCCAGGGTGGAAACAAAAGCGGCAACCTCTGATATTTCCTCCCCTATAAGCCATCTTATCAAATCCGCCTTGTGAACACCAAGGTCTCCCATAGCCCCTACGAATGCTTCTTCCTTCTTGAAGAACCAGGTTTTCAGCGACTGTGCAACACTCCAGCTTTCAGGCCCTCCGTGTCCGAAAGTCGTCCTGAAAGTCAGAATCTTTCCAAGCTTGCCGCTTTCCAGTATCTCCTTTGCCTTGACATGCGGTTTCATGAGCCTTTGGTTATGGCCTATCATAAGAAATTTGCCGTTTTCTTTTGCGGTCCTGATCATTTCTTCAGCTTCAAGTGATGAAATTGCCATGGGTTTTTCACAGAGGACATGCTTCCCGGCTTTCAGCGAATAAATGCTCATCGGCGCATGAAGATAGTTTGGAGTACAAACAATGACCGCATCAATGTTTTCCTTTGCCAGCAGCTCCTTATAGTCTTCATAGGCTTTCATGCCATATTGCTTTGCAACCTGTTCCGCTCTCTCCTTCACGATATCACATACCGCCACCAGCTCTACATTGGGATTTTCCGCAGTTTCTCTGATATGCCGTTTCTGAGCTATGGACCCTGCTCCAAAAATTCCCACTCTCACCTTTTTCATAAGACAACCCTCCAAACATTTTGTATTTTTTATATTTCTTATATTACTACTGGCAGAAGCCGCAATGCATCTATTTACAAAACCATGTAACGGTTTACACAAGATTATACGAATCGATTATATCACAGTTATAATTTTACGGTCAAGGAAATATTTATGATGCTTTTAATTATGAAATCACCAATGCATATATTCCAACCTTGCCTGGCAGTACTATAGTCTTCAGGTTATTTTCAAGAAAGTCGGCAAGCAGCAGGTAATTGCTTTAGTGTCTTTTAAGTTAGGAAAAAATACTTAAATAGTATTGTAAAAACCAAACATATGATATATCATGTAATCAATTACATGATGGGTTTTTGGGAAAAATATTTTTGAAAAGGTGAAGACATGTCTGGAATAAAAGAAGTGGCAAAACTTGCAGGTGTATCAGTCGCAACGGTTTCCCGGGTTCTAAATGACAGCAGCAGCGTTCTGCCGGAAACAAAAGACAGGGTATGCGAAGCAATAGAAAAGTTAAACTATCAGCCCAATCTTCTTGCCAGAAACTTGAGAAGGTCGGAAACGAAGCTGATACTTGCTATCATTCCCAGCATATCAAACATGTTTTTTTCCGAAGTGGTCAGAGGCATGCAGAATAAAGCCCGCAAATACGGATATAACCTGCTGTTGTGCAATACCGAAGACGACAGCGAAAGTCTTAAGGTTTACCTGAACCTGTTAAAATCCCGTCAGGCTGACGGCGTAATTTTTGTTTCGTCCGCTATCGAACAGCAGACCCTGACCGGGATAGCAAAAACTCATCCTGTCGTATTGTGCAGCGAATACTATGACGGCCTGGACATATCCTATATCTCAATCGACAATAAACTGGCTGCTTACCAGGCTGTTCAGCATTTAATACGTACCGGCAGAAAAAGGATAGCTTTTATTAACGGTTTTGATTATCACATCTCTACCAGGCTGAGGCTTGAAGGTTATAAGCAGGCATTGGCAGACAACAACATTGAGTTCCGTGAGGAACTTGTCCGCCAGGGCACTTACGGACTCAAAAGCGGCCTCAGGGTCATGAGACAGTTTCTCAGCCTTGAGGAACCGCCGGATGGCGTGCTTGCAGGATCAGATATGATGGCCATCGGCGCTATCAAGTTCATAAAGCAGAGCGGCCTCAAGGTGCCGGAAGACATAGGGGTTGTGGGTTTTGACGACACACGGGCCACAAGCATTTTTGAGCCCTCTGTTACGAGCATCTCTCAGCCAATGTTTGACATGGGCCAATGTGCCGTGGATATACTCCTCAAAAAGATTAACAGCCTTCAGGGCTATGAAGAAAAGCTCATACTTGAACATGAACTTGTAATAAGACATTCAACCGTATAAACATTCAAAAACAAATTAATATAAAATTCCATAAAAAATAAAGGGAGGTAAGTCATATGAAGTTAGGAGTTTTTACCGTTTTATTCTCACAAAAGCCTTTTG
>CALMWN010000169.1 GCA_937873555.1 uncultured Clostridia bacterium | reverse complement strand
GATTTCTGCCTGTCTCGTGGGCTCGGAGATGTGTATAAGAGACAGGGTTTATGGTGCTGGAGCAGAATTTCCTGTGCCCTGTAAAAAAGCCCATCGTCAATTATTCCCTGATGCTTGCCGGCAACAACCATCCAGTCTTTCCTGCTTCGTAATTTCCGTGATTTTGTCCTCTTCTTCCAGGTGATTTTTCCAATGTATACAGGGTTTTTAATGACACCGATGACTGCATTATGCGTCCACCTGTTACCGCGAATAGTTTTTATCCCCAGCTGATTTAGCCTTTCTGCGATAACAGAGCTTCCTGTATTTTCGTTGGCATACCAGTGAAATATCTTCTTGACAATTTCACATTGCTGTGGACACGGGGAAAGAGTTCTGGAATGCTTTTCCGAGTGGATTATATAGCCAAAAGGGGGATAAGGCGACATGTAATTGCCGTCATCTACCGAACGGATAACGCCGCGCTGCATTCTCCGCGTTATCATCTTGTATTCCTTACGGCTCATAAAGGCTTCAAATTCGCTGTATTCTTCATCAAATTCATTATTTAGGTCATAAGCCTTATCGGGAGTAAGTATTTTCGTATTTGAATTCTTAAATGTCTTTAGTATAATTCCCTGTTCCTCCATGTCTCCACGTCCAAGACGCTGAATATCCATGCACAGGACGGCACTATAAGCTCCCTGTGCTACTTCTTTCAGAAGCTCAAGCATTTCAGGCCTCTGGATGATGCTTTCACCGGATACAAGCTCTTCTCTTATTTTAACTATGTTGAGCTTATGGTTTTTTGCATATTCCAGAAGGGTCTTCCTGTGTTTTGCAAGAGTTTCCCCCATACCCAATGTCTTTTCGATCTCTTCATCCGCCCTTGATTTCCTTAAATATATGCATATGTTATCCACTGCGCCACCTTCTTCGGCTTATGTGTTATTATATAAAATCATAATACTAAGCTGTTTAAGTGATGATTAGTAAATGTATATTCTTTCAGGATAATTTTTTATACACAGATAAAAGGCGGGTTATACTGCTTCACGCTGCAAAGGGGAAAAGTGTGGGTATATGATTTTAAATGCTTCCCGACCGGCCGGAATATTGTACAAACCCTTAAGAATAGGCTTATACCGGAGGGATGATATGGAGCGGGTAGAGCCTGTCGAGATGAAAATCGGTAATACAACTGTGCGTGTTTATCCACCCCAAAGCGGTGAGGATGAGAAGCAAAAAACAATAGGCAGCTTGGAGAAAACCTTAAGCGCCGTTTTGAAATGTAATGTAAGGATCAATGTACGGGCTGAATGATAAAAGCTATTTAGAACTACTGCAGCATCTTTAAAATATTCCCAACGTTTCAGAAAGCATATCTTTAATTCTTCTAAAAAGAAAGTGTCAGGTATTTACCTTCTTAAAAAAGCATTGCTCAAAAAAAGAACCCTTAATGAAAAACAGACTATTGCAGTCAAGCTGTTGAAACTGTAAATTTGATATATCACCTGTCTGTTTGTTGAAGTGCCTGTATGGATAGATTATAGATAGAATCAGATATTTTTTAAATATAAGCTTGATAAATTTGCTGCCGGAAATCAACGATCGATTAAGAAGGAGAGAACACTATGGAGAAGAAAGGTAAACCTGATGAGGACATGCTGCTTCCAAAACATAGCAAGGCTTTTTATGAGCAAAAGGATAATGGACTAGGCAGAAAATCAAATATCCTGCTTGTAACGACCGATCAGCAGAGGACGGATGCTTTAGGCTGCTACGGAAGCACCTTTGCTATCTCCCCGAATCTTGACAGACTTGCAAGTGAAGGCGTCTTATATACGGATGCTTATTCGGCCTCGCCGGTTTGCATGGCATACAGAGCGTGCCTTTTGACAGGTGTACATCCTCCTGTTAATGGTCTAATTGAAAATAGTACCGGAAGCAGAAACCCGGATCTTACTACATTCACTGATCTACTTAAGGAGCAAGGGTATAAAAATATCATAGTTGGAAAAACCCATTTCGGAAGTATACCTGATTCGGTTACCGTTTATGATGACGGCCATAACGGTGACGACGGGGCCGAAGGCAAGAACAAGGAGACTAGAGCCGATGATGGAAGGGCTGAAAGAGCAATAGCTGAGATGGGAAAGATAGCGGGCAGCGGAGAAAAATTTTTCATGCACCTCTCGCTGCTGGCTCCCCATGGTCCGATATTGCCTCCGCCTGAATGGCTGGATAAATACAAAGATGTAAAATTCCCAGATATCAACTATACCCCTGGTGAAGAGCAGAAATTGCCAGGTATGCTAAAGCATATGTACAATATTAAAGAGGATACAGTGATAGATACCGGTCTGGAGAAAATCCATGAGAAAAGAAAAGCGTATTATGCATATTCATCCTACGCAGATGAACAGATTGGCAAGGTTTTAAAATATCTGGATGACAGTGGGCTTAGGGAAAATACCCTGGTTATTTATACAGTGGATCACGGAAATGAATTAAATGATCATGGAATCAACGGCTCCAAGCATGATTTTTTTGATGCAGCATGGAGGGTTCCTCTCATTATAAGCATGCCCGGCACAATACCCTCCGGTGAAAAACGCGACTTTGCCGTAACAACTGATGTGACCGCAACAATACTTGGGGCGGCAGGCATAAAAAGCTATACTGTCCAGGGCTTTGATCTTATACCGTCCCTTCTGAGCGGAGAGCAGTCACCGAGACGTTGCGGGGTAGGTACCATTTACAAGTCGGCAGCACTTGCCACCAGGGACTGGAAAATAGCCTACTACTTTGAAGACTGCTTTACCATGCTCTTTAACTTAAAGAAGGATCCAAAGGAGCAGATAAACCTGGCTGATGATGAAAGATATAAAGGTATAAAAAACCAGCTCTTAAATGCACTGCTTATATGGCGCAGTGACATAATGGACGTCGAGACACTCTTTAAAAACACAAAAGCAGGAGGGGGGCCTGTTGCGAAACGTCTTTACAGCCGCACGATGAGTATAAGGGGTACCGATCCCGAGGAAAGGCTGAACAAGGCTGTTGAAAAATTAGATGTATCTGATTGAAAAAAGTTTACAGCAGCAATAACAGGCAGCACAAAAATGTTAATAGCTGCGAGGTATTCATCTTTAGTAAACTTCTTCATACAGATCCTTAAAAAAAACAGGCAATGGTATAAAAAAACAGATGATTTACTTAACAATGCAATTTGAAATATACTGAATCTAAGGAAAGCAATTTCCAAAAAGCCAGTATAATTAGCTGTTCAAAACAGTGGTTCCTAATTGATTTGTTCAAATATTAAGAAGGAGGACTAGTCATGAGAAACCTATCTCGTCTACTTGCCTTACTGCTTGGAGTCTTTTTGATACTTACCCAGATTTCAGCATGTGCAGGCAAGCAACCTTCCAAAGATGCATCGGCATCGCAAAGCCAGTCACAAAAGGAAGGTGGCATGACATCCGGTGAGCCGGAGCCGCTAACTCTGCCGATAGTTCAAAAGCCTATGACATTCACCTGGTTTCAAGATGTTGAAGCTTTTGTCCGTGATGTCATGAAAACCCTTGGAGATTCAGAGGCAGTACAGGAGGCGGAAAAGAGAACAGGCATCCATATTGAGTTTAACCATCCTCCTGCTGGAAAGGCTGCAGAAAAACTGAACCTTATGATTGCAACCGGTGAGTTGGATGATGTAATATGGGGAGCAAGTGCTGTACCGGGAGGAGCTGCAAGCCTGATTAAAAACGGCAGCATAATTAAACTGAATGATTTGATTGACAAGTATGCACCAAATTTCAAAAAAGTCATGAAGGATAATCTGGATGAAAAAAAGTACTATACACTGCCTGACGGCACCTTATATATGTTTCCGCTTCTAAATATCGACAAGGCTTTCCGCGGCAATAATGGGTACATTATAAGAAAGGACTGGCTTGATGCTCTCGGACTGAAGATGCCGACAACAATTGACGAGCTCTACACCGTTCTAAAAGCCTTCAAGGAAAAGGACCCTAACGGGAATGGAAAACCTGATGAAGTGCCCCTGGTATTCAACAAATCTGTTGATATAGGCACATTTGCAGTGGCGTGGGGTATAAAGGTAGGCTTTTATGTAGATAATTCAACTGTGAAATATGGACCCATACAGCCAGAATTCAAGGACTACATTTCCACAATGAGAAAATGGTATGTTGAAGGTCTTTTCGATCCTGAGTTTTCTATAAGCGATGCGAAAAAAACCGATTCAAAAATGACCGGCAATATCGCCGGAGTGCTGGTAAACGCATCCATGTCCGGAAACCTGGGCAGGTATTTGGGCCTGGCAGAGGCTAAGGGAGGTTCCAAGTTTGACCTGGCTCCCATGCCTTACCTTAAAACCGCGTCCGGTAAAACATTTACACCAAGGGATGACCCAAGTGCTGTTGTTTCATCGGGGCTTAGCATCAGTTCAAAAGCTAAAAACTTGAAGGAGCTTGTAAAGTATATAGACTACAGGTATTCCGAAGAGGGAAGAACACTCTTCTACTGGGGTACAGAAGGTAAATCCTTTGTCACAAAGAACGGGAAGAGGGAATTTACTGACCTCATTACTAAGAATCCGAATAAATTAACAATTGAGCAGGCTTCAGCCAAGTATGCACTTTCAGTGGTGGTAAAACCCGGTTTGGGTGATGCGGAAGCGAGAAACCAGATAAAGC
>CALMWN010000168.1 GCA_937873555.1 uncultured Clostridia bacterium | reverse complement strand
CTCCTTAACAGGGATGATACGGATGAGCTTGTTATTGCAACCGATGCGGGCCGGGAGGGCGAACTGGTTGCGCGCTGGATAATAGCGAAAGCAGGCTTCAGAAAGCCTGTCAAACGTTTGTGGGTTTCCTCACAGACAGACAAGGCAATAAAAGACGGCTTCGCCAACTTAAGGCCGGGCAGGGAATACGACAACCTGTACATGTCCGCGCAGAGCAGGGCTGAGGCAGACTGGCTTGTGGGGTTGAATGTGACACGGGCTTTAACCTGCAAATATAATGCACAGCTCTCGGCAGGCAGGGTGCAGACACCTACGCTTGCCATGATTGTGGAGAGGGAAAATGAGATAAGGAAATTTGTGCCAAGGGATTACTGGACCGTCAGTGCAGCAGTTAATGGTTTTTTCATGCAGTGGCAGGATAAATCCTCCGGGCAGACCAGAACATTAGATAAAGCAAAAGCGGATGCTGTTGTATCAAAGGCTTCAGGGCAGAGTGGCAAAATAATTGAAGTAACAAGGGAGGCAAAGAAGGAACTGCCTCCGCTTGCTTATGACTTGACGGAGCTGCAGCGGGATGCCAATCGAAGGTATGGCTATTCTGCCAAAAAGACGCTGTCTTTAATGCAGAAACTATATGAGACTCATAAGCTGGTCACTTACCCCAGGACCGATTCCAGGTACATTACCGAGGATATAGTACCTACGCTGCCGGAAAGGCTGAAAAGTATTGCAGTGGGACCATATGCAGGAATGGCCCATGCACTGCTCAGGGGCAGGCTCAATACAACAAAGCGTTTGGTGGACAACAGCAAGGTCTCGGACCACCATGCCATCATCCCCACAGAGCAGTATGTAAACTTAAGTGCACTTGAGAAGGATGAACGCAATATTTACGACTTGATAGTCAGAAGGTTTCTTGCAGTATTGAATCCTGCCTTTGAGTATGAACAGACAACCTTGAAAATGGAAGCGGGAGGGGAAATTTTTTCTGCAAAGGGAAGGATAGTCAAATCAAAAGGCTGGAAGGCGGTTTATGACGGTGAGGATGCTCCTGAGGATGATGAAGACGAAGAGGACCGGGAGCAGACGCTGCCTGAGGTTAAAAAGGGAGATGCAGTCAAAATTTCTTCCGTGAGGGCGGTTAACGGCAAAACAAAGCCCCCTGCAAGGTATACTGAGGCGACGTTGCTTTCGGCAATGGAGCATCCGGGAAAGTTCATAGACGATAAAGGCTTGCGTGAAGCCATAGAAAGCACCAGTGGCCTTGGAACGCCAGCCACAAGGGCGGATATCATCGAGAAGCTGTTTGACACTTTTTATGTTGAGAGAAAGGGTAAGGAAATTGTACCCACATCAAAAGGCATTCAATTGATCGGCCTTGTACCTTCGGATCTGAAGTCACCCGAACTGACTGCAAAATGGGAACAGCAGCTGCAATTGATCAGCAGGGGAAAGGTTGATGGGGCAACTTTCGTGGCTGAGATGAAGAACTATGCTTCCAGGCTTGTTGGAGCGGTGATTGCAAGCACTGATGCATATAAACATGAAAACCTTACAAGGGAAAAGTGCCCCGACTGTGGCAAATACCTTCTTGATGTAAACGGTAAAAAAGGTAAGATGCTTGTATGCCCTGACAGGGAATGCGGCTACAGGAAATCGGTTTCGCTTGTGTCAAATGCCAGGTGCCCCGAATGCCATAAAAAAATGGAAATAAGGGGAGAGGGGGAGAACAAGTCCTTCTATTGTTCCTGCGGTTACCGGGAAAAACTGGACGCTTTTAAAAAGCGTAAGGGAGAGCAGGTCAACAAGAAAGAGGTAAGCAAATTCTTAAAACAGCAGGAGCCGGACGGTAATATTAACTCCGCTCTTGCTGAGGCATTGGCCAAGTGGAAGGATTAAGAGGACGCTTCTCAAAAAGTGAGAAAACACTTCCCCTGATATGCCATAATATGGTACAATGTGGAATATATAGGAGGTAGACAAATGCCAAGAACTGCAAAACAAAAACACAGTGAGGCCATATATCACATAATGTGCAGAAGCATGTCCGATTGATGCGGGATGCTGTTAAAACTATGGTGCTCGAGGTGTGTAACAGTGAAAAGTGTAAAAGTTGAAGATGCCATTGGAATGGTATTGGCGCATGATCTGACTAAAATCGTGCCGGGGGTTTTTAAGGGTGCGGCATTTAAAAAAGGGCATATTATCAGGGAAGAGGATATCGATGAATTAAAAAACGCCGGAAAGTATAACGTTTTTGTTGTTTCCCTGGACGATAATCAGATTCACGAGAGTGAAGCCGCCCAAAGGATTGCAGCGGCGGCATCGGGGCAGGGGCTGGCCTTGTCGGGGCCGTCGGAAGGCAAAGTTAACATAAAGTCGGCATTCCGGGGACTTTTAAAGGTCAACACCGATGCAATGGATGAGTTGAACATGATAGGCAATATAGCCCTGGTAAGCATGCACAATAATTCTGTGGTTGAAGAAGGTCAAACCGTTGCAGCGTCTAAGACAATACCGCTGACAATGAACAGGGAGGATGTTGAAAAGGCGGAACAAATCTGTATGCACAATGCTCCTGTCATAACGGTGAAGCCTTTTTTCCCGTTGAAGGTCGGAATTGTAATCACAGGATCGGAGGTATATTACGGCAGAATCAAGGACAGATTTGGGGACATACTTAAGGAAAAGGTGAGCTTTTACGGCGGAGAAACGCTGGATATCAAATTTGCACCGGATGATACCGGTTTCATTGAAGGCTTGATACTGGAGATGCATCAAAGAGGGGCTCAGATAATACTGGTTTCAGGAGGTATGGCCGTTGATGCGGATGACGTTACGCCCAAGGCTATAGAAAATTCCGCTTCAGAGGTTGTCACCTATGGTATGCCGCTTCTGCCGGGTGCCATGTGCATGGTTGCATACCGTGATCAGATACCTCTTATTGGAGTTCCGGCCTGTGGCATGTTCCATAAAACGACGGTTTTGGACGTAATTTTTCCAAGGCTGCTTGCAAAAGAGCGGCTGAGCAAGAAAGATATCATATCCCTGGCACATGGGGGTTTGTGCTTGCACTGTGAAGTATGCCGGTATCCCATATGCCCGTTTGGAAAATAGAGGCGAAGTATGGATATCCTGGAGACATTTAGCACAGGGCTGAAGGAGAAAAGCGTGATTTCCCTCGCAGGAGCAGGGGGAAAGACCTCTACCATGTATCTTCTTGTTATGCACATCCATGCACCACAGTAGCTTCTCTGGAGGAAACTGAGGAGCTGATTAACAGATATAACGGAAATCACTTTGCGAAACCCATACTTACTCCAAGGTTTGTGCCCACATGCAGCGGGGCTTTGATGGAGGGGCTCGGCAAGCTGGCGGTAAAATATAGTGTTCCCGTACAATCCCACCTTTCGGAGAATACCGATGAAGTCTCATGGGTAGCTGAACTGCATCCCAATGAAAAGTCATATTCACATGTTTACAATTCCTTCGGGCTTTTCGGTAATACGCCTACATTGATGGCGCACTGTATCCATCTCTCCGACATGGAAATTTCACTTATGAAAGACAATAATGTCATTGCAGTACATTGTCCCGACTCCAATCTGAATATTGCAAGCGGAATAATGCCCGTAAGGAAGCTGTTAAATGCCGGGGTGCCTGTTGTTCTGGGAAGCGATGTCGGGGGAGGCCATGACATTTCCATGAATAAAGCTATTGTAGGTGCCATTCAGATGTCCAAGGTGATGTGGCTGCAGGATAAGGATATGACCCCTTTGAAAATGGAAGAAGCCTTTTTTATGGCAACAAAAGGAGGGGGCAGCTTCTTCGGAAATACCGGCAGCTTTGAAAAGGGATACTGGTTTGACGCTCTGATTATTGATTACAGCAGCCTGGGTGATTGTGATCTGAGCTTGGAAGAAAGATTGCAGCGGTTTATTTATATTGGGGATGACAGGAATATTTCCGCCAGGTTTGTGGAAGGACAGCAGATCATCTGAACAGTATTGATTTTGACGGATATGGAGGCACTGCAGTGTGTGACATACGCAGGATAATGCAGGCAGTATTGATACCTGCAATATTATTGTTTTTAATGGGATGCGGGAGTTTGTCAGGCAAAGTACCCGGATCGGCAAAAAAACCTGCTCCGGATACTGCTAAGGGAGAGAAGGCAGCTGCCCTGACAATATCTGCGGCAGCGAGCTTAAAGGATGCAATGGAGGAAATAAAACAAGCCTATGCAAAAGAAAAGCCTAATGTTACTTTAACTTTCAATTACGGGGCCTCAGGGTCATTGCAGCAGCAGATTGAGCAGGGTGCTCCGGCAGATATATTTTTGTCAGCCGGAACAAAACAGATGGAAGGCCTGGCAGCTAAAGGCCTGATCATTGAAGAAACAAAAAGAAACCTCCTTGAAAACCAATTGGTGCTCATTACCTCTAAAAATCTGCAAATTTCAGTGGATTTTAAGGGCCTGGCTGATGACAGGATAAAAATGATTGGAATAGGCGAACCAGGGAGTGTTCCTTCCGGACAATATGCGGAAGAGGTATTCACCAATCTTGGAATCATGGAAAAGGTGAAGACCAAAGAGATGTTTGCAAGGGATGTCCGCGAGGTATTGACCTGGGTTGAGACAGGAAACATTGATGTGGGTATTGTGTATGAAACTGACGCCAGAGTGGCGGATAAAGTTA
>CALMWN010000167.1 GCA_937873555.1 uncultured Clostridia bacterium | reverse complement strand
AGCGCTGGCTTTATTAACCATTTCCGCCTGGTTGCTGTTGCCCTCGGCAAGTTCGTTTATTGATGTAACAACCTGTCCGATGCTTTTCGTATTTTCTCCGGTAGCTGCGGAGAGTTCCTGCGAATGTGCAGAAAGTGTATTGGATATTGACATCACCTTTTCAACCATTTCTCTTAAAACTTTCCGCATATCGTACAGCGCTTTCGCCATCTTTCCTGTTTCATCCCTGTTTTTCAGGAATCGGTCATAAGTATTGACAAGTACAAGATCGAATTCTGCAGTTTTTCCAAGGAGCTCTGTTACTGTTGCAAGAGGTCGTGTAATCGACAGTGTGATAAGCATTCCGAACAACACCGATATTACCGCTGTTGCGGCGATTATTATAATCAACATGGTACTTTCCTGTTTACTGCTTTTTTCATTTTTGGAGTTGATCTCTTCAGCTTGCTTGGTATTATAACTTGCCAGATCCCTGACATTTGTCTGAAGGCTTTCTATAATCTTGTTCCCGGTTGCCCTGAACAATGCATAAGCTTCAATCTGGCTGCCGGATTTTATATACTGTGTCGATTTATCAAGGTATTCCTTGAATGAGGCAAAGTTTTTTTGCATAAGACTGTAATTCTCGGTTTCATATGAGTCAAGCGTGGTTTTCGTATAGCTCGAAAGGTTGTTCTCCATAGTCTCCTTCCGGATTTCAATATCGTCCAGAAGAGGTTTCTGCTCGGATGTGTTTGTCAGGAGCAGCAATTGGAGAAGGTCGGTTTCGATGTCTCTTATCTGTGTCCTTGTGTCCAGGAGAAACTGGACTGACAGCAGGTTATCCCTGTACATGGAAGACAGGTCCAGGTTTGATTTGCTGTTATAGTAGTTACCGATGATTCCCACCGTAAGGATACCGGCAATCATGAATGAAATAAGGATTATCAGCTTTGTGCGTATTTTGATTTTGGATAATAATGACATTTATACACCCCCAACAAAACGTATTATTGTAATATGTTCGACATAATTTTATAAAAACCTCTATATAATTGTTTTTTTATTACATAAATTTCTATCCAATAGGATTGAAATGACGCTGATAAAGTAATAAAATAGAAATAACCTTATGTTAAATATATACTTATAAAGCTGTATAAATTTTTTAGAGCATTAAGACGAAGAATAAATAGAGTGTTTTTTTACCTGCTCTTTCGATACTTAAGATAAATCATCATTGTATTTTATGGGCTGGCTGCTTTGCTGCAATTTAAAATACTATTGATTAATGGTGGATAAAATGCAAAAGATTCTGATTGATGACATTAGTCCCGGGTCTGTCATAGCAAAAGACATACTCAACCATGAAGGTGTAATGCTTATTCCGAAGGGAACAATTTTACGGGATAAGTTTATTTCGCAGCTTCATGAGATTGGTGTCGAAGAAATCCTTGTGGAAGAAAATGAGCAGGAAAGCGCACAGCGGATTAAAGAAATACAAAAAAGCATGAATATAGATGAAATAATATTTGAGAAAACCAGGATCCAGGCACAAATGCAAATCAAGAAGCTTATGGTGAAATTCAGCACCATGAACCATATGAACCTTGATAAGATAAAATATCTGGTAGAGGATATAATTGAGCAGCTGCTTTTAAAGAAGGATATTGTACTCACTTTATCCAGATTGCGCTCCATTGACAATTATACATACGAGCATTCGGTGAATGTGTGTGTGTTGTCATTAATAGTAGGGATTGATTTGAATCTGGACAGGGATTCCCTGAAAAATCTGGGCATAGGCGCAATACTTCACGATATAGGCAAGGTGGGCGTATCGGAGGGAATACTCAAGAAACCTTCCAGGCTGACTGAAAAAGAGTTTGAAGAAGTAAGGCGGCACACGCAATACGGCTATGATATCCTCACAAACACTAATATATCTGAAGAAGCTGCCCAGATAGCTCTTTGCCACCATGAAAAATATGACGGAACGGGATATAACAGAAGGCTCAAAGGTGAAAGCATTCCCCTGTATTCACGTATTGTGGCGGTAACTGATGTGTACGATGCAATGTCAAATGACAGGGTTTACAAAAAGAAAATGTCTCCCGACAAGGTTTTCAAGGAAATCGCCCGTATGGGAAACAAGCATTTTGACAGGGAAATAATGGAGAAGTTTGTACGGCACTTGAGCCTGTATCCTACCGGTACAGGGGTTATTCTCAATACAAACCACCGGGGGATTGTCATAGAACAGAACAGGCTGCTGCCTGAAAGCCCGATAATACGGCTTTTCAAAAAGGACAAATCCAGTAACAGGAGTTCTTTTGTGGATGTTGACCTCTCAACCACCAGATACCTGTTTATAAAGGACACATTTTAGTCAAATATCAAACGGTCTTTTGTACATGTCCCGGTCTTTTTTACAGTTCCTGCAGGCAGTTCCAGCACTGATGCTGCTTTTGAAACCGGCGGACTGCATTTCCATGGCGGCAGGTTTTCCATTATGTAAATTACAGTTCCCTGCCCATCCAAAAAAAGTACGTCTATGGATATTTTCATGAAAAATGTATGAATCATACTGCAAGGCACTATAAGCAAGCCTTCGCCATCATCCAGCCGGTTCCTGAACATAAGGCCCTTCAATCTCCCAAAGAAGGTTTTTGCGACAGACACATTCCCGCCCAATATCATGTTCCCGGAAGAATTAATTATTTTCATGCGGTTTTCTCCTCACTATTTTTTAAATACATCAAGCAGCCTGATTATCATAGGCCCTAAAATTACGGTGTATATTGTGGGGAAAATGAACAGCACCATCGGAATCAGCATCTTGACAGGTGCTTTCATTGCCTTTTCCTGAATTCTTTGACGTCTCTTCAGACGGATTTCCTGTGACTGAACCCGCAGTACATTGCCGATGCTGACTCCCAGCTGTTCTGCCTGTATGATTGAAGCTATAAATGTGGTAAAATCCACTATGTCAATTCTGCTGCTCATATTTTTGAGCGCTTCCTTCCTTGGCTTGCCCATTTTAATTTCCTGCAGAGCTCTTTCAAATTCACTTCCCAGTACACCTTGCATTTTCTCTACAACAACTCCCAGGGCTGCATCAAATCCCAAGCCGGCTTCTACGCTCACTGTCATAAAGTCCAGAATATTTGGGAGTGATTTGATTATTTCCTTCTTTCTTCGCTTTGCTTTTGAAAGCAGGATCATTCTCGGTGCCAGAAAACCCAGTATGATGCCCGCAGCAGCTGTAAGCAAAGACAGCTGCAGGCCGGATCTGAACACAATTCCCATTAATAATGCCGTGGAAGCTATGCTTATGATGAGAAGAACTTGGATTACCAGCCATTTATTCGCTCCAAAGCCATAAGGAGTTCCTGCACTGACGATCAATTCTTCATAATTTGCAAGCACCTGCCGGGGAGTTATTTTGAGGACCCAGCCTGTCAAGTTCTTTAAGATGGGTTGAATTATCCTGTCGTACAATGGCTTTGAGAGCTGCTCATCTTCAATACCGGCACTTTCATCACCGATTATGCTTTCAAGCCGGGATTTTATCAAAGCTCTGCCGTTTGTGGCAAGCACCAGGACCGCCGAGGCCATAAGAAATATAGAAATAAAAGTAAAAAGTACAATCAACGAAATCATTTTAACCTCCATAACTTTCGGGGGCAAAGCTTTTTAAGCTGCATCCCACCCTGTATGCCGGGTCTTCTACAATTCAATATTGACTATTTTGCGGATAAATACCACGCCTATCAGTTCCATTACAACGGAAGCAGCAACCATGGCCAGGCCCAGATTGTTTGTGAAGAGTAATTTTATATATTCCGGATTGATTACAAACATTGCCAGTCCCATAATCAGCGGGATAAGAGCAATTATTATTCCGGAGATCCTTCCCTGAGCCGTCATGGTTTTTATTTCTCCCTTTATCCTTATTCTCTGCCTTATCGTATCGGAAATATTGTCCAGTATCTCCGCAAGGTTTCCGCCTATCTGCCTTTGAATCAGGATGGCAGTCACAACAAGCTCCATATCGTCGCTTTCAACACGGCCGACCAGATTTTCAAGAGCAGTTTCGGTATTCACCCCGATGTTTATTTCCTTTTTCAGCTGTGCAAACTCTTCAGCTATGATGCCAGACATCTCCGAGGTAACGGTATCAATTGCCTGAAAAAAACTGTAGCCTGATTTAAGGGAGTTGGAAATGATGCCGATTGTATCACCCAGCTGTTCATTCAGAAGTTTAAGCCTTTTTTTCTTTTTTGCTTTGACAAATATTCCGGGAATGAGCCAGCCTGCAATAGCGAATGGGACAGCCAGCACCATGTTTTTTGCAGCTGCTGCAGCAGCGAATGTTGATACCAGAGAAGCCGCAAGGCTTAACACTATGAATTCCTCTCCCTTTAGCGGGATATGGGCCTTCCAGAGCTCTGCCTGGATGTTTTTCCTGTAGCGGTCAAATATTTTCAGATTGCCGACATCCTTGACAGTATTCAGGATGACCCTCAGTAGTTCGCTGACATTATGCATTTTTGCATTCTGATCGGAGGAACTACCCTGGGGAGCTTTTGAGCTGTCATATTTTCTCAGCCTGCCGATAACATCAGCTTTATTGAATATCGGGGATAATATGGCATAACAGCCCAGGAAAGCGGCTGTAAAAACAAATATAATGATAATAATCAGCATAAATCATCACCCTGATAAAAATAAATAATAAAGTCAACAGTCAGCATTTCACATAAGTGAAATGCCCATGCTTTCGAGCTTTTCCATGAATTTCGGTTTTATGCCGGTATATACGAATTCTCCTTTTATCCTGCCGGTTTCATCCTTGCCGTGTTGTTTGTATATATATATATCCTGTAATGTTATTATTTCGCTTTCCATTCCTACCACTTCGGTAATATGTGTTATTTTCCTGCTGCCGTCCTTTAATCTTGACTGCTGGACTATCAAATCTACGGCAGAGGCTATCTGCTCTCTTATTGCCCTTACCGGCAGATCCATGCCTGCCATCAATACCATTGTTTCAAGACGGGCCAGCATATCCCTGGGTGTATTGGCATGGCCTGTAGTCAGGGAGCCGTCGTGGCCGGTATTCATTGCCTGTAGCATATCCAGCGCTTCACCGCCCCTGACTTCTCCGACAATAATACGGTCAGGCCGCATACGCAGTGAATTTTTTACAAGGTCCCTTATAGTTATCGCCCCCTTGCCTTCTATGTTTGGGGGCCTGGTTTCAAGCCGTATTACATGCTCCTGCCCGAGCTGGAGTTCTGCAGCATCCTCTATGGTTACGATCCTTTCATCGGAGGGTATAAAGGAGGACAGAACATTTAAGGTGGTGGTCTTACCGCTGCCGGTACCTCCCGATACAACTATATTCAATCGCGCATTTATGCAGGCTTTAAGGAATTTGGCCATGCTGGCGTCCATTGTATTGTAGTTTATGAGATCACTGACCTGAAGCGGGTTTTCGGAAAACTTCCTTATGGTTATTGTCGGCCCGTCAATGGCAAGAGGGGGGATAATGGCATTAACCCTTGACCCGTTGGGGAGCCTCGCGTCAACCATGGGGGAGCTTTCATCTATTCTTCTTCCCAGGGGCGATACGATTTTTTCGATTATGTGCATTACATGTTCATTATCCCTGAAGGTGACACCGGTCAATACCAGCTTTCCCTTTTGTTCCACATAAACCATATTCGGGCCGTTAACCATGATTTCAGAAACCTCGGGATCATTGACGAGGGAGTTGATGGGGCCGAAGCCTATGGTATCGTCAATTATGTCCGTTGTGAGCTTTTGCCTGGCATTACGGGGAAGTACAATGTTCTCTTCGGTCAAAATCTTATCGACAAGAGAAGAAAACTTTTTCTCTACATCCTGAATATCTTCATTACCGCTGATATCTTCAGAAGCAATTTCATTAATAAGCCTGTCCATCAATTTCTTTTTCAAATCTTCGTTCGGATCGTTTTTTTCCGTAGCGGGGGTTTTTTTTACTCTTCTGGAAGCATTAATTTCCTCGGTTACGGAATTTTTTCCGTTCTCAATCCTTTGCAGCAGGGACATGTTAAAACCTCCCATATTTCAGCTTATATCTAAAATCCCAGTATGCGCTGTAGAAATCTCTTTTCATTCAAGGCTTGATTTTGTGATGCTGTAAGTTTTGTGCCCATTTCGTAAACTTTTTTTGAAACCTGTGTGACAGACCGTGTCATGACAAAGGGCAATCCCTTGTTTACCGAATTTATCACTGTTGTATTGTCTTCCGGTATTGCCGCCCAAATCTTGTGCTTTACAGCGTTTTCAAAATCGGAATATTTTACTCCGAATTGTTCTGACACCCGGTTCAATACTATGTGGATTTTTGAGTCGGGATATTTCAGCGTTTTCATAAGCTCAAGGCCAGTATTTATGTTCTTTATGGCAGGCAGGTCCATTGTTGAAACAAAGAGTATTTTTTCAGAAGCATCCAGGACAGCCAGTGTGTTTTCACCAAAGCTCTGTGCAGTATCAATAATTATGTAATGGTATTTTTTTCTTAATACTGCAAGGATTTTTTCAATATGCTGGGGCGTTATATACTCGGCATATTCCGGCTTGTTGGGAGCTGCAAGCACCCTTACACCTGAAAAATGGGACACCAGAAAATCCTCCACAAGGTCAACGTCCAGGCTGCCTATAACCTTTACCAGTTCGCTTATGTTTGCCTTTGAGGACACATTCAGGTGTATGGCCACATTCCCGAAAAACAAATCAAGGTCCAGGAGTGCCACCCTTTTTTTAGTCTGTCTTGCAATTGTCACTGCCAGATTTGATGCAATGGTAGTTTTACCTACACCTCCCTTTGTGCTGAAAACGGTTATGACTTTGGAATCTATTACTTCATCAGCCTTGATTTCTGTTGTTTTCTGCCTTCTTCTTTCTTCCATGTTATAGGTTCTTATGATTGTGTTGATAAGGTCTTCATCTGAGAAGGGTTTGGCGATATAATCCCTTGCCCCTGCCGCCATTGCTTTGCGCATGTATTCCTGCTCACTTTGTACCGATATCACTATGACGGAAGTTTCGGGCGATTCCAGGGATATTTCCTCTGTTGCCTTGATACCGTTTTTAACAGGCATGTTTACATCCATGAGGATTATATCAGGGTGGGCTTCACGGGCAAGGAAAATTGCATCTTCGCCGTTTTCCGCCTCTCCTATGACCTCGATCCTTTCATCGAAGGAGAGGAGGGCTCTTATATTCTGCCTGGTTTCTCTTATATCGTCAGCGATAACCACTTTAATCTTGTCTTCCATTTCAATCAATTCCTCCAAAAGGATAATATTACCTTGAAAGTCCTCCCTTGCTCCTGGTTGCTGCGACATCCTCCCTGACTATTCCGGAGGTTGTATTGGTTTTGTTATCCCCTACGGGCCTTAATGCCATTCTCAGGACTCCTGCCTCTTCACCGAAAACCAGCTTTTCCGCCTCATCCGGAGTTACTGCCAGGGTAATGGTTTTGGGCAGGCCGGCCTTTGACTTATCCGGTATATCCATGAGCTGTCCCACACCCAGCACCATGATATTCTGAAGTATCGTCTTCGTTGTTTTTGGATAGGTTATCTTTGGGCTGCTGTCTTCAACATCATATTTCTCAAAGGTGGCAAGAATATCCACGTAATCGCCGGGACGGACAAAGTCTCCGACCTCCAGTGCTTCATTGACCTTAATGGATACCGCACGCTTTCCTTCTGGAATGTTATAAGCCATAACCTGTTTTTCTCTGTCGGCTATCCTGTCTTCCAATATCTGTTCGCCTTCAAGGATTCGCTCTCTGGCCCTTTTACCAAGAATTTTATCGGTACTTGCAACAGCCTTTTGATTTATATAGCTTTTAATCATTCTGACTGTCTTAACATCATTTGGTGTTATCACTGCATTCTTTTCAATGTTTTTCAATGCAACCAGCACATTTGAGTACTCAGGCTCTTTCGCAGGCTTCCCGGATTGCGAGACATATGTGTATACCAGGGCGGAAGCTGCAATTGCAAAGACCAGAGCCATCAGCAGTATTTTTTTGCCAGCCATCTTTTGACCTCCAAATTTCTACTTTATCAATTTTATTGAATACACTCCAAAATCCTGGGCATTAGGGTCATTTTCACCAACAACCGTGTTTTTAATGAACCACCCGGTCACATCTGCATGGCCACCCTTGTCTTCAATACCCTTTAAAAGGAACTGGGCAAAACCGACTATCTGAATCTCGCCTCTTCCGTTTACCTGCAGGGTGTTCACTATGGGAACGGTAATGACCATGGGGCAGGTAGGATCAAAATGACTGATGTCGCACCTGGGCACATGGGGACACTGGTGTAAAAGATAATCAATGCCGGTTTTAGTAGGGCCGGCCATATTCCCTGTCTCGGATTGTATCCATTGGTTCACCCGGAGCATACCGTCATAGGAGAATTCAATGTTATCCTTGTAAATGCTTGCACCGGTACCTCCCAGTGCCACGGCCCCATAATTTCCGCTGTATTCATCCCCGGTACCGACCTTCAAGGTGTATCCGACACCGTACTGAAAATCAAATTTTTCTACAGCCAGGGGACGAGCCCCCTTAACACCGCTGAGCGGTGCCATCAACGCTTTTGCATAGCTGCCGATACTGGTGCTGCTGATGCCGAGAGCCCTGGCGAAATAAAAATTCACACTGCTGTTATCGCTCACTTCCACACTTTTTCCATCAGCTGGGAAGCTTACAGTCATTGAATCGGTGGAAAAGCCATTGGCTGTTATATATTCTTCTGCGACCGCCCTTGCAGCATCCTGGCCGTCTTTCAGTGCCTGTACTGCAGCAAGTGCCGCTGCATCCACCGCATTATCCAGCTTCTGCTTCTCAAGGTATGCAAGGCCAATATCGGAAACCAGGGCAACAATTCCTAACAGCGCCGACAGCGTCACTGCCGCAATGACAAGGGTTGTACCTTTCTGATTTCCAAGAAAACCTCTCATTAATTCACCACCCTGCAAGAGTTATTCATACCGCATCACTGTCTTTGAAGATATCGGGAACGGATTGGTTATCATGCTGCTTATAATAGGAGTATATAGCTTTACCTTGTACTGCACCTCCACTGTAACCGCATCTCCGGGGTATCTGTCATCCTTCCGAGGGGTGATTACTATAAACATTGTGTCCTGTGCCAATGTTGATGCCGCAGAGCTGATCACGTTTGCTATCTCGGTATCGTCAGCTCCTACTATGGCTTTTCTTGCGCCTTCCCTGGAAGCTTGTGTTATTATAAGGTCAGCATTGAATATCCTGCCGATTTCGAATATCATCAGAAGAATCATGAGCAATACAGGCAGAATAAGGGCAGCTTCCACAATTGACTGCCCTTTTTTGTTCCTAAATATCTTCATATCAGAGCATCTCCATTTTGAAAAAAAGCTCCACCTGTAAAACAAGTAGAGCCTGCTAGGATTATAATTGTACACAAGTTTGTAGTTGAGCTTATGATGGAGGTACCAATTTACCTGTTATACCGGTGAATAAGTCTGAAATCTTTGTTCCAAGCCCGGTGAGCGCCAAAATAACCACAACTGCGATTAATGCGAGGATCAGACCGTATTCCAC
>CALMWN010000166.1 GCA_937873555.1 uncultured Clostridia bacterium | reverse complement strand
TACCCAGAACATACTGGTTGACTTTATATAAAACTGTTTATGCAACAGTAATGAAGATATGTCATGAACAACATTATAAAGAAAGAGATCAGTAATTTAAAAAATCAAATGTGTGTTCTTATTGAAGGATTAGAGCCCCGCTTCACTTTAAAAGTGAAACGGGGTAGTTTTTTGCCGGGTTATCTTTGAAATTTGCCAAATGCATAGACAATGAATATATAAAACAAATAATAAAGGAATAATAAGCACGTAGTGTGATATATCATTATGAAATTTTTTAGCAAAGGAGAAATGTGGAATGCCTAAGATAGAAACAATGGATGGGAACCAAGCTGCCGCATGCGCTTCATACGCATTTACGGAAGTAGCTGCAATTTATCCGATAACACCTTCTTCACCAATGGCTGAAGGAGTTGACGAATGGTCTGCCCATGGAATGAAAAATATTTTCGGCCAGCAGGTGAAAGTGGTGGAAATGCAATCAGAGGCAGGAGCTGCAGGGGCAATGCATGGCTCTCTTCAGGCAGGCGCACTTACAACCACCTATACTGCATCCCAGGGTTTGCTTCTTATGATTCCGAACCTGTACAAAATGTCCGGGGAATTATTGCCTGGTGTGCTGCATGTTTCTGCACGGGCCATAGCAACACATGCATTATCCATTTTTGGTGATCACCAGGATGTTATGGCCTGCCGGCAAACAGGAACTGCTCTGCTCGCATCGTCAAACGTACAGGAGGTTATGGATTTGGGGTGTATAGCCCATTTATCGGCTATCAGATCAAGAATACCGTTCCTTCATTTTTTTGATGGTTTCAGGACATCCCATGAGTATCAGAAAATCGGGGTTCTCGAATTTGATGATCTTAATAAAATCGTCGACCATGATGCAATCAGACAATTCCGGGACAGGGCTTTAAGCCCGGAGCATCCCGTAATCAGAGGCACGGCACAAAATCCTGATATATATTTCCAGGGCAGGGAGGCACAGAATAAATTCTTTGATAGTGTTCCAGACATAGTAGCAGGGTATATGCAGGAGATAAAAAAGCTTACGGGACGGGAATACCACCCCTTTGACTATTACGGAGCAGCGGATGCGGAATATATAATCATTGCGATGGGATCGGTCTGTGACACAATAGATGAGACAATTGATTACCTGATGGGTAGGGGTGAAAAGGTTGGTGCTGTCAGGGTGCATCTTTACAGGCCGTTTTCTGTGAAATACTTTTTCGACATACTGCCAAAAACTGTTAAAAGGATTGCAGTGCTGGACAGGACAAAGGAACCGGGTGCGCCTGGTGAGCCTTTATACCTCGATGTATCAAAGCTTTTTGCAAAAAGAGCCGGCAAGCCGGTCATTATCGGAGGGAGATACGGACTGGGGTCGAAGGACACAAGGCCTTCCCAGATATTTGCCGTATTCAACAACTTAAAACAGGAAAACCCAAAGGATAATTTTACAATCGGAATAGTGGACGACGTGACAAACCACTCTCTTCCTGAAGAAGACATTGTAGAAACCACCCCTGCGGGAACAATCAGCTGTAAGTTCTGGGGGCTTGGTTCTGATGGCACTGTCGGAGCAAATAAAAGTGCTATAAAAATCATAGGGGATAATACAGATTTATTTGTGCAGGGTTATTTTTCCTACGACAGTAAAAAATCGGGAGGCACGACTGTTTCCCACTTGAGGTTCGGGCCGAAACCTCTGAAATCTCCATATTTGGTGTATAAAGCCGATTACATTGCCTGCCATAACAAATCCTTCCTGTATAACTATGATATCCTGAAAGGTCTTAAGGAGGGAGGAACCTTTGTACTGAACTGCCCCTGGAACGAGAAGGAACTGGACGAAAACATTCCGGCTTCAATAAAAAGGTATATCGCAAATAACAATATAAAATTCTATACCATTGACGCGGTATCAATTGCATCAAAAATCGGACTTGGAAACAGGATCAACATGATAATGCAGTCGGCATTCTTCAAGCTGGCAAATATCATCCCGGTTGAAGATGCTGTAAAGTACCTTAAAAAATCAATTGAAAAAACCTATGGCAAAAAGGGACAGAAGATTGTGGAAATGAACAATATGGCGGTGGATAAAGGAATAGATGCCCTGGTCAAGGTTAATGTTCCTGCTGCCTGGAAGGATTCAGAAGGAGAGGAAATGCCTGAAATGGATGAGCCGGAGTTTATCAAAAGAATCCATAGAAAAATGTCCAGACATGAAGGCGATGAACTGCCGGTAAGCGCTTTCAACGGTATGGAAGACGGGTCACATCCGCTTGGGACAACGGCATATGAAAAACGCGGTATTGCTGTAATGCTTCCCGAATGGCAGATTGACAAGTGCATACAGTGTGGACAATGCTCATATGTTTGCCCCCATGCCACAATCAGATTGTTCCTTCTCAATGATGAGGAAAAAGCAAAGGCACCGGATACATTCAAGACAAAGAAGGCTGCGGGTAAAGGGCTGGAGCATCTGCAGTTCCGTGTCCAGGTAAGCCCGCTTGATTGTACAGGTTGCAGCAACTGTGCCGACGTTTGCCCTACGAAGGAAAAGGCTTTGGTAATGAAGCCGGCAGAACAGGAAATTGAAGCAGAAGCGGAAAACTGGGAATTTGCAATGTCAGTCACGGCTAAGGATGATCTCATTGACCCAAAGACACTGAAAGGAAGCCAGTTTGCCAAGCCGCTGCTTGAATTCAACGGTGCATGCCCGGGTTGTGGAGAAACTCCGTATATCAGGCTGCTTACGCAGCTTTTCGGAGACAGGATGATGATAGCAAATGCCACCGGATGCTCTTCAATCTGGGGTGCAAGCTCCCCCTCCACAGCATATACCACTAACGCGGAAGGCAAAGGGCCGGCATGGGCAAATTCGCTTTTTGAAGATAATGCGGAGTACGGATATGGGATGTACCTTGGAGTAAAACAAATAAGAGAGAGGCTTGCCGATTTGATGGAACAGGCAATAAAATCGGAGATTGGCGACAAAATCAAGGATGCCTTTAGTAAATGGCTGGATGTAAAAGAGGACGGAGATGGTTCCAAAACCGCCACGAAATATATATTTGAAGTTTTGAAGGGTTATGATTACAGGGGAAACCGTACTATTGAAGAGATAATGGAGAAAAAGGACTACCTTATAAAAAGGTCGGTCTGGATCATAGGCGGGGATGGCTGGGCTTATGATATCGGGTATGGGGGAGTGGACCAGGTGCTGTCTGCCGGTGATGATGTGAACCTTTTTGTTATGGATACCGAAATTTATTCAAATACAGGCGGACAGGCATCGAAATCAACACAGACAGCTGCTGTGGCAAAGTTTGCGGCAG
>CALMWN010000165.1 GCA_937873555.1 uncultured Clostridia bacterium | reverse complement strand
GTATTTTGATTTTTGTTCATCCGAACCAAAAAGAATGATTGGGAAAGTACCGAGGCCTGTGCCTGCAAATGCAAGAGAAATGCCTCCGCAAGCCCTGCTCAACTCCTCAACGACCAGAGACATTTCAAGAATACCTCCGCCAAGGCCTCCGTACTCTTCGGATATGTAAACTCCGCACAAATCTGAATCAGCAAGGATTTTAACGATATCATGGGGAAATTTTCCTTCTTCATCATACTGGATCGCAACCGGCGCAATCTTTTCATCAGCTATTTTTGCGGCCAGTTCCTTGATCATTTGCTGCTCTTCCGACAAAAAATATTCCATAATTCTACACTCCTTTGATTTGATTTATTAAATTGAGATATTGCGATATAAGGATGTTTTACAAGCTTTATTATCTGGTAATAATTATATAAAAGTATATTATAAAATTTTTACTAATGCAATAATTTCCTTCATATAATGAGCTTTTATGAGATGACCAAATATAGGATATTTGTGGTATAATTAAACCTATGGTGCACGGGGGTTTCAAACCGTCTTTAACATCACCGGATGTTTGCGCACTAAAGAATAAATATTATTCGGGAGCGTTTAGGATGAAATTCCTTTTTTTCACTGATACTCATATAAGGGGCACAACACCCAGGAACAGAAAAGATAATTTTTATGAAGCCCTGAAGAATAAATTTTATGAAATAGGGAGATTATGCAGGGAACTGGATGTTGACTACATACTTCACGGTGGGGACTGGTTCGACAGGCCTGATATTTCTCCGGCCATTGTGAGAGACTTTGCCGTTATAGTGAAAGACTTCGGCAAGCCTGTGTATTCAGTTGCAGGTAACCATGACGTCTACGGGCACAATCCGGATACGATAGGCAGGACAATGCTGGGACTGCTTGAGGGAATAGGAATACTGCACCTGATAGGCTCCAGTGAAGAAATCATTCTGGAAAAGGACGGAATGCGCGTTCAATTGACGGGAAAACCCTACAATTACGAAATAGACAGTGATGTATTCAGGGATTATTACATCGTCAGGAAGCGCAAGGATGTTGATTATGCAATAAACATTGTACATGGGATGCTGTTGAACAAACCGTTTTATGAAGGAATAAGGTATACCCTTGTATCGGACATACTTGAAACAGAAGCGGACATAACCCTGGCCGGACATTATCACAGCGGCTTCGAAACCAGGGTATCCGGCTCCAAATATTTTATAAACCCCGGAAGCCTGGTCAGAATAACAAATGCTTTGAGTGAAATCAAACGAAGGCCTAAAGTTATATTTATAAAACTGGAAGATGCCGTTGAAATAAAAGAAATTGAGCTTGAAAGTGCACTGCCGGGTGAAGAAGTCCTTGACAGGCTTCAATTGGAAGCATCACAGGACAGGAATTTAAAAATGCACGAATTTTATCAGGCGATAAATTCAGCAGGTGAATTCAAAAAAATTGATTTAAACAGCATAATAGAAGAGATAGCATCAAATCAGGAGTTGAGCAGGGAGGTCAAGGAGCAGGCGGTAAAACGCATAGCTGCAGCCAGAGAGAGCCTCTCCGGCGGTGAAGAGGAAATATGACAAGTATAAAAAGTATCAGAATCAAAAATTTTCAATCTCATGAAGATACCTTTTTGGATTTTTCCGAGGGTCTCAATGTAATAGTGGGACCTTCGGACAGCGGAAAATCAGCTGTTATAAGAGCATTAAAATGGGTGCTGTTTAATGAGCCCAGGGGAATGGATTTTATAAGACAGGGTTCGACAGGGGCGAAGGTGACCATTGAACTCAATAACGGCTGCAGCATAGAAAGAGAACGCTCCAGAAGTAAAAACAGGTACACCGTTGTAAATGCAGACGGAAGCGTAAATATATTCGAGGGTTTCGGCAATGAAGTACCTGAAGAGGTTGTAAAAGCTCACGGCATACCCAGGGTAATCCTGGATTCCGATTTGAGCTCAAGCCTCAACATTTCAGATCAGCTGGAAGGCCCTTTTCTTCTTTCGGAAACTGCATCCGTCCGGGCAAAGGCAATCGGAAGGCTTACAGGGCTGCACGTCATAGACAGGGCCATACGGGAATGCATGGTGGATCTGAGAAGGGAAAACCAATCCTCCGAACGGATAAAGCTGGAATTGGATGAAACCGACATTAAGCTTGCCGCGTATGAAAACCTTCCGAAGCTTGGTGCCAGGATAAATGAATGTGAAATACTGTTAGGCCGTATGGAAAAAACCATAACACGGATGGAAAGGCTGGAGGAGGCAAAGGATACATATCAACATATGGAAACAGAATATTCCAGGGTGGAAAATGAGCTGAAAGCTCTGGCGCATCTCAATGAAATCGAGCTCAATATAAAAAAATGCGAGGTTGATGCCAATAAACTGAAAACAGTTGAAAAGATGAAAGCAAGCCTGAAGAAGACGGAGCGCGGACTTTTTGAAACAGGAGGTTTTCTTGAAAAAACAAAAGGGGTTGAGAGTGCCGGCAGCATATTGAAAGAATTGGAGTCTAAAAAAAGCAGGTTTGCCAGGGCAGCTCAGATTTATAAAAGTCTTAATGAAATAGAAAATGAAAGGAAAAAAGCCGGAACCGTACTTGATAAAACCGCAGATATCACCAAATATGAAAGGATTGCAGGTGCTCTGGTTGAAAAGACCGAGCTGCTGGGCAGGTTGAATGACCTGTATAAAAGATACAGGGATAAAGAAACAGTACTTGAACAGGCAGGCATTTTTCTTGAAAAAACAGGAGATACGGACAGGTGTGCCGGCATACTGAAATCCGTAAATGCAGCTGTTGAACGCCTGAATGGGATTGAAGAACTGAAGGAACAGTATGGAATGATTATGAATTATATCAGCGAAGGACAAAAATTTCTCCTGTCAAACAAAAAGGAAACAGGCAGGCTGCTTGAAGAATACGGAGTACAGCTTAAAAAGCTTGGAAGATGTCCGTTTTGCAAAAGTGAAATCAGCGTCACGGTGATGGCTGAAATATTGAAGCACTATGAGGAGGGGAATTGTTAATGAGTGAGTATGACAAAAGCATAAATGAGATCAAGGAAAAACTGGATAAGGCAAAAAACCTTAGAATTCGTGCAGAAGCCCGTATTGAACAATTGAACAGGCAAAGGCAGGATTTGTTGAAGGAAATGGAAGAGCTGGGCGTAAAGCCTGAGGAACTTGATAACGAAATCAAAAGGCTTCGGGAGGAAATAGAGGGTTTGATACGTCAGGCGGATGAAATGCTGCCCTCGGATTTATTATAGTTTTTTGTCTTTTCAATTGACATTTAAAGGCCAACAAATTACAATTTTAGAGTACATTGTCTTAGATATTGAATAAACCGGGGTGTAGATATTTTGAAGAAAAAAATAGGTGTTGTTTCATTGGGATGTCCTAAAAATCTTGTGGACAGCGAAATAATGCTTGGACTTTTGCAGAAACATGAGTTTGAGATAACAAATGAAAAGGAACAGGCAGAGATACTGATTGTGAATACCTGTGGATTTATTGAGTCAGCAAAGGCGGAATCGATAAACACAATACTTGAAATGGCAAAATGCAAGGAAGGAAGATGTGAACTGCTCATAGTAACCGGCTGCCTTGCCGAAAGGTACAGGGAGGAAATAATTACGCAAATGCCTGAGGTGGACGCGGTAATCGGAACCGGTAACTATGCGGAAATAGCATCTGTTATTGAAAGGGCTTATGCCGGAGAGAAGCCTGTTTTTTACGGAAAGCTTGACGAAGTCGATTATCCGGCCAATACAAGAGTGGTTTCAACAGGGAAGGGATATGCCTACCTTAAGATTGCAGAAGGCTGTGACAACTGCTGCACATATTGTGTAATACCTTCACTCAGGGGGAAGTACAGAAGCAGGAGAGAAGAAGACATTGTGCGGGAAGCGGTGTCCCTTGCCCAAGCAGGAGTCCGGGAACTGATAATAGTCGCCCAGGATACCACCCGCTATGGACTGGATATCTATGGGAAAAGAAGCCTTGCCGGTCTTATAGGAAAGCTTGGTGAAATAGAGGGCATCGAATGGATCAGGCTCCTGTATTGCTATCCTGAAGAAATTGACGATCAGCTGATAACGGAGATTGCAAAAAACAAAAAAGTATGCAAATACCTGGACATCCCTATACAGCATATATCCGACAGGATATTGAAAGCAATGGGCAGAAGGGGAAGAAGCGAAGATATAAGGAATCTGCTTGCAGGACTTAAGGAGAAAATACCGGGTATTGTTTTGAGGACATCGTTGATTGTAGGTTTCCCGGGAGAGGATGATTCGGATTTCAACGAGCTGTATGAGTTTGTTAAGGAATTAAAATTTGACAGGCTTGGGGTTTTTAGTTATTCTAAAGAGGAAAATACGCCGGCTGCCAAAATGAAACCGCAGGTGGCAAAGGCGCTGAAACAGAAAAGAAACAATGCAATCATGGCTTTACAAAAAGAAATAAACGTGGAAAAGAATAAAGCCAGGATGGGAAAAGTTTATAAGACTATGGTCGAGGGGATATCCGAAGAGGATGGCATATTCTATTTTGGGAGAACTTATGCCGAGGCTCCGGAAATTGACGGCAAAATATACTTTACCAGCCATGAACCGCTTGAATTCGGAAGCTTTGTAAATGTAAGGATACTTAACACTGATGAATACGATTTGATTGGAGAGGTAGTGGATGAATCTTCCAAATAAACTGACTTTGTCAAGAATATTTTTGGTACCTGTGTTTATGCTTTTTATAATACCTTTTCCCGAATGGGTTTTAACCAGCAGCTTTTTAAGATTTATAAATCCCCAGCTGACCCATATGAACGATTTCATTATTCATTACGGTAATTACATAGCAGCGGTATTTTTCATAATAGCTGCGAGTACCGACGGCGTTGACGGGTATATTGCCAGAAAAAGAAAGCAGGTTACGAGGTTTGGGAAGTTTCTTGATCCGATAGCGGATAAATTACTTGTTACAGCTGCTTTAATCGCACTTGTCCAGAGAAATGATGTCACAGGCTGGGCGGCAATGGTCATAATAGGAAGGGAGTTTTTAGTCACGGGCCTGAGGCTGGTTGCAGCCGGTGAAGGAGTTGTAATCCCCGCCAGCAACCTTGGCAAGATAAAAATGATAATGCAGACAATAGCAATTGCAGCTGCCCTTCTTAACAATTTTCCGCTTTCACTTTTCACCGATTTTGAATTTGACAAGTGGTTCATGCTGATTGCCGTAATCGTAACCATATATTCGGGATATGATTACATTAAGAAGAATGTAAAGCTGCTGGATTATGAGTAATGAAATAATAAAATGCAGAGTTGTGATTGGAGTGGAGACTTTCCGCTCCATTTTAATTTGTACTCTTCTGCGGAAATTTGAAGGAAATTGTTGCATATGAATTCAATATATAATATACTTTTATAAGCAGCATTTAGTAGCAGGTAATAATTATAATTATGTTTCATATT
>CALMWN010000164.1 GCA_937873555.1 uncultured Clostridia bacterium | reverse complement strand
GGATTATAAAATAAAAAACGCTCTTCATTTTCAAAGTGCTTCCAGAATGAAAGCGGGTTATCTAATTTAATTTGTTTTTCACGATACTTCAATTCTGCACCTTTACAATTAAATTATTTTTCAGTTATATTGGTAATACAAGTTTTTACTTTTTAATGCACAACACCAATATTATAATATAAAATCAAGAAGATAACCATGCATTTATCGACATTTTTCAACTTATATATTTTACGATAAACAAATTACGTTACAACCATAGGTATACTTCCGGAGTTCAATGGTACAGCATGTCATGACCACTGGATACCGTACTATAACTTGGAAATTAAACGGCGTACAGACACGCTTGAATCTGAAGGACAAACTCAAATGAGGGCTCTGGAGATTGTCAAGTATGAAGCTGTTTACAAACGTTTTTTTATATACCCTTATCCCAAATGCACGTAATTTTCATTTACTATTTCGTTTGCCATAAGAATCATACCTGCACATGTACCCCAAATAGGCATACCCTCTTTTGCTCTTTTAATAATAGTTAAGGAATGAATATGCTCTTCTACTGAACCCTGCAAAGCAAGAACGCCTACATTAACCACTGCTGCCACCCCCGGCTGCCAAACTATTCATGAAATCCCGGTATCCACTGTTTCTCAACTTGCATGCCGGACACTCCCCGCATCCGTCGCCTATTACTCCGTTATAACAGGTTAGAGTTTCATTCTTTATAACCTCAAGCACTCCGAGGTCATCCGCCATTTCCCATGTCTCCTGCTTGTTAATCCACATGAGCGGAGTATGAATCACAAACTCGTAATCCATCGCCAGGTTGAGCGTTACGTTTAAGGACTTGATAAATACATCCCTGCAGTCCGGATATCCGCTGAAATCGCTCTGTGATACACCGGTGACAATATGGTTTACACCTTTTTGCTTAGCAAATATGGCAGCAAAGGCCAGAAACAACATGTTTCTTCCATCCACAAAGGTGTTAGGCAGTCCTTCCGGCGGTACTTCACTGTCCACAGCAATATCCTTTCGGGTCAGTGAGTTTGGTGCCAACTGGTTCAAAAGGTTAAGATCCATAATAGTGTGCTCAACTCCATATTTTTGGCATATTTTCCTGGCACATTCCAGCTCCAGTCTATGCCTCTGGTTATAATCAAAAGAAACTGCTGTGACTTCACCAAACTGGCGTTTTGCCCAAAACAGGCATGTTGTACTGTCCTGCCCGCCACTGAAGACAACAATAGCATTTTCCCTGTTTATCTCTTTATTCATCAAATTTTCATCCTTTACTCAATTGTTATTCGCATCATCAACCTATCGGTCAAACTACAGTCCGTGTTGAATCTACCGCTCAAGGTCGTGTTTGTAGTGACTGTACTTGTATTTTTAATACCTCCGGATATGCGCTTCAATTTTTCTCCTATCTACAGCCATTTAAGTCACACCCTCCTTGTATCCGGATGCCATATGATTTTATGCAGCTGCGGCTGCAGTCTGACACCGTTCATTTTATTTTGCTTCATAAACTCTACAATGGTAGTCATTTCAATTTTACCGAAAACAGGACTTAAATGTACTCCGCATTTGTTCGTCAATCCATACTTCTCCAGTATATGTTTTGCTGTCTCGAGATCCTTCATGCTTCCCACCACAAATTTTACCGTATCCTTGGGCTTTAAATATTCAAAATTGCCCACCTCCATTACGTGCTCCATACCGCTGGAGCCCAGCTTGTAATCTACGGTAAAAGCAGGACGGTTCGGAGTAATTTCAGAAAACTCCCGGAATTCTATACTTCCATTGGTCTCAATTTCAACCCTAAGCCTATGATCCATCGCCAGAAGGCATAGCAACCGACCAATACCCTCCTGCAGCAGCGGCTCTCCCCCAGTCAGGGTCACATTTGTGATGGCCTTTTCCTTGATAAAGTCGTGGATGTCATTCTCCGACATTTCTTCATACTTCACCCCCTCATCATTTGCCCACTGAGTATCACAGTAGCTGCAGCGCAAGTTGCACCCGGCAAACCTTATAAAAACGGCAAGCTGTCCGGCCAGGTTCCCCTCTCCGTTCACGCTTATAAACTTCTCAACAACTTTATATTTCATGCCTCCACCTCACTGTTTTCAAAGATAGCACTGTTTACGGGCGTCTCGTAAACTGTAACCCGTTTTACCTTATAACCTTTGTCCCGAATACTATGATAGAAAAAGTATGAAAAATTCTCAGCCGTAGGTCGGAATGCGACTTCTACAATGTGAAAACCATCCTCGGTCAAACACTTAAAAGTTTCCTTCCTCAAGGTTCCCTTTTCAATAATGAGTGCATGGTCATAAAAATCGATCATTGCCCGTACATCTTTCTTCAAATCGGTAAAATCGGTTACCATTCCACGGTTATGTCCCTCTTCCATTAATTCCTTTACTGCCACCTCTATCTCTATCCTCCACCGGTGTCCGTGGATATTGGCACATTTGCCATTATATCCAGCTAAAAAATGTGCACTATCAAAGCTGTGTTCCACTTTTATCGCGTACATCCGTTACTTCCCCCATTTTTTCGTTTTAATTTTTCCGTAGAAGCAGCATCCACATCCATATATTCAAAAATCCAAAAAATGCATTAAAAAAAGGACACGCCGGTCCTTTAAACAATTTCACGCTACACACTGCACGTTTTCCGTAGTTTTGTTTATAGACAGGATGGTTTCGAACTGTCTTATTCAGTTATTTTCGCTGATAAACTTATCTTTATTTACTTTTGCATTATACCATTTTTAAATTGGATTAACAATACTGTTTATTATTCCAGGGCGCATCTTTTCCCTCTGTTATTAATTTTTATTAACCTTTCAGGAGAACTGCTTATAATTTTAATGTCATCAAAATTCACATATTTAAAATTGCTTTTATTTGCGATATATAATGGAGGCTGTGGTGGAATGTCAGAGTAAATCTACCAGGATGTGTCATGAAGGCTGATGATATTGTTTTCATCCAACAAGTCCATATTCGCTTCCCAGAAACTTTTTACAGTTCCAACATCTCTCAATACCTATTTCAGACCCAAAAACTGTTTGTAAGTTCAACTGGATTTAAGCAAGTCATAGCCTCGGTCATCACACATATACCCTTTGCCCCTGCCATTGTCACATCCTTTACTTTACCTTTTGTTATCCCACCAATAGCAAATACCGGGATCGTAACCGAATCGCAGACCTCTTTCAAAAATGAAAGGCCTTTTGGTGGAACTCCTTTTTTACAATCCGTCGAAAATATATGTCCTGCTATTAAGCATGAAGCACCTAATTCTTGTGCTTCCTTTGCCTCGAGTATGGAGTGAACAGAAGCACCTATATGAACAAATTGATGTATTTCATTCTTATATGTCCTTAAATCTGACATTGATAAATGAATATTGGAAAGTTTCATTTTTGCCGCTATTCCGATGTTTTGATTGATAATAAGCGGCACTTGATTTACATCGCAAATCTCTTTTATTCTTATGGCCAAATATTCATATTCCTGTATGCTTAAATCTTTCTCTCTCAACATGATCGCATGAGGCTTTCCTCTTGCTATTTGATTTATTCGATTCAGAAAATCATCTTTACAAAGTTTTCGATTCGTTACACAAATTAGCATGCATTCCTCCTAAACTCTTATATAATCTGTATAAACAGGTTGTAATCCTCTGCTGAGAATCATCTGGTGTACTTCATTCACATTTCGCGGATCAGAAATTTCAAATTGTTCATCTCCCTTTTCTTCTTCTTTGTGGCCTCCAACTCCAACCTTTACGCCCGCTGATATTTTCGTGGCCGCCATTCCGATAACATGATCACGAAAGCCTGCTCTTTCTCTTGTAGAAATTGTAATTCCAGCGAATGGCATAAACAAGCGGTAAGCAAGCATCACCTGTAAAAGTTGTTTTTCATGGACATCGTTAGGATTATTATCCGCATTGTTGATATAAGGCCTTAAACGCGGGGTTGAGAAGGAAATTTCTGCATGAGGATATTTTTGTTGTATAAAAAATGCATGTAAACCTGTTGCAAATGCATCCTTTCGAAAGTTATCCAGTCCAAGCAGTGCCCCAAAAGCAACACCGCGCATCCCCCCTGATAAAGCACGCTCTTGTGCATGAAAACGGTATGGGTAAATTCGTTTAGGCCCTCTTAAATGAACCTGTTCATACTTATCCGTATTGTAAGTCTCCTGGTAAACGGAAACAAAATCTGCACCACATTTATGTAAAAAAGCATATTCTTCTGTGTTTAACGGATAGATTTCAATCCCGATCGTAGAAAAATATTTTGCAGCTAATTTGACTGCCTCTCCGATATATTCTACCCCGGACTTATGGCGAGATTCTCCAGTCAAAAGCAAAATCTCTTTCAAACCGGTCATGGAAATCTCTTTGAGTTCTTCTTCCACTTCTTCTAAAGAAAGCATTCCTCGGCGAATTTTATTTTGACAGTTAAAACCACAATAAATACAATGGTTTTCACAATAGTTAGAAATATATAATGGCGTAAACATACAAACAGAATTGCCAAAATACTTTCTCGTCTCTGACATTGCTTTCCTTGCCATATTTTCTAAATATGGCACAGCTGCAGGTGATAATATCGCTGCATAATCATTTATTGAAAGCTGCTCTTTCATTAAAGCTTTTTTTACATCTATACCGGTATATTGTTGATAATCATATTCTTTTGCTAATTTTAATACCTTATCCATAACATCAGAATCAATGGCTTCCATCCAATTTAAATATTCCATATGATTTACCCTATTTGATTCCATAATTATTCCTCCAAAAATCCCGTCAAAGGACTGGATGCCTCTGCCTTATAATTTATCACTCGTCCAAGGCCAGCAAGATAGGCATCACGCCCTGCTTCAACAGCATGTTTGAATGCTTTTGACATCAGTGCAACATCATTTGCTGTTGCAATTGCAGTATTGCACATAACAGCATCAACACCCATTTCCATGGCTTCACAGGCTTGGGATGGACGGCCGATACCGGCATCTACAATAATTGGTAAATCTATTTCATCTATTAAAATTTGTATGAAATCTTTTGTACAAAGACCTTTATTGCTTCCAATAGGCGCACCCAAAGGCATTACTGCTGCTGCACCGGCATTTACTAATGATCTTGCAACATTTAAATCCGGATACATATATGGCATAACAATAAACCCTTCTTTGGCAAGCATTTCTGTCGCTTTTATAGTTTCATAGTTATCGGGCATCAAATATTTAGAATCATGAATCACTTCTACTTTTACAAAATCTCCACATCCGATTTCTCTTGCAAGCTTCGCAATTCTCAGAGCTTCCTCCGCATTTCTTGCACCGGAAGTATTTGGCAATAAAGTAATCCCTTTTGGCATATAATCCAATATATTTTCTTCCCCACCTATGTTTGCACGACGTAGTGCAATGGTTACCATTTCTACTCCGCCATTTTCAACAACTGCTTTTGTCATCTCCAATGAAAATTTACCTGAACCTAATATAAATCTTGATTGAAACTCATGTCCACCAATCTTTAACTTATCACTCATTTTCTACATCCTTTCTTATACATCTTCTATCCCAAGCAATAACCGTAGAACCATGTTTGCCTGATGACCAGCACAGATTTGTACTCTTGGTGCCATCAGTCCTTGACCGATCCTTGCTCCATTTTCGAAATCTCCACACAGATATAAACGATTCATTGGCTTTGCTGTTTTAATTAAATTGGAACTATCATACCCAGCCATACCGGAAGCTGCTACTATTTTAATATCAGTAAATTGATCTAATACCACATTCACAAGCATGGATTTTGCCTCAGGCTTATCAAAAGCTTCACAAACAATGTCATAGCCACTAAAGAGCTCACTAACATTATCTTCTGTTACTTTTATATTTTGAGTTTCTACCTTAATAAAAGGGTTGATTTCCTCTATCTGTTTTTTTAGAGCCGTTGTTTTCGACATTCCTAAATGACTAATATTATAGCTTTGCCGATTCAGATTACTTGGCTCAACAACGTCAAAATCTATCAGGAGCAACTTTCCCACACCTATTCTTGCAAGCATAATTGCAATATTAGATCCAAGACCTCCCAACCCAGCTACGGCTACCTTGCCTTCTTTTACCTTTTTATGTACATTTGGAGTATGCCTTGCCATCATCATGCTCTCAAGTTCCTCTTCCTCAGGCATGTAACCTTTGCGTATTATGGTTAATACATCATTTTCTGATATTTTGCAATCTTCTTCTATCTGAAAACCATTTAAAATTATAAGGTCAGTTTGATTACCGATTTGCTCTCGGACTTCAAATGCTGTCTGACAATCCAGCTCCATACTTTTACCATTTATCGTTACTTTCATTTGTCAGCCTCCTCCCACAAACCTGACAATTTCCAGAGTATCTTCATCGTCAAGTATAACATCCTTGTATGTTGCTCTTGGAACAATTTCGCCATTACGTTCTACTGCAATTTTAGTAATATCATATTTTTGGGCTTTCAGAAAATCAAATAAACTTTGACTTTTATCTAAAGAAATGATGGTTCCATTTACTTTCATTTTTTCACTTCCTTTCCAAATTTGGCAGAAAAAAAGCACAAAATGAAATTTACACCCTTTCGGTGGTGTACCCCATTTTGTGCTTCGTGTTCAGCTAATATAATTATATTATATTTTACCCTTTTGGTCAAGACCTTGTGATTTATGAATTTATGACTAATTTTAGCTAATTTCTAATCGTGAAATGATTCAATTCGCGATTAGAAATTAGCTTCCTTAACTTAAACATAAATCGTAAACTATGTAGCTATTTTGAATTTTTTGGTTTTATCCATATGTTATGCTACAAAATTACTACTAAACAAAAATCGGAGGTATTTGCATATGAAGATATTGTATAACAATTTGACACCCCAACTGAGTTATGCGGGTTTTGGGCGTTAAGATTGTCAAACATTGACGCAAATCACCAGTCTGATATCATATGCTGTAAAATAATAATTTTAAAAAGAGGATTTTAATGATTAATATCGAAATATAACAATTAAATATTATTTTCTTAGGGGTGAAATTTCATGGATAAAACAACCAAAAAGGGGGTTGATCCATTCAGGACTGCTCTGGTCGTTATTACAATCTTCAGCATTGCCTTCGGTGTATTATTGTCAAAAATGATTGGTGCTTCCATGTTTGTTTCAATACTGGCATTTGTACTATATGGTTTTGTTCTTGCTTTTTCAGTCAGGTTTGCGATACACCTTTCAGTAAATAAGGTTGCAAGGCGTTTCTCGAAGGAAATGGATCTAATAAAGCAGGGAGACTATTCTCATCTTGTTGAAGCAAAAAATTATGAAATATTGAGCGGTGTGGGGTCAGTAGTCAATACTATCTTAAGTGATATCCGCTCGCTTATCGAAAGTTTCTTCACATTATCCCTTTCGATAATTAATTCCTCACGGCAGGTTAATAAAACTGCACAAAATACTTCAGCAGCGATAGAAGAAATCGCAAAAACAATCGATGAGATTGCAAAAGGTGCTTCAGATCAGGCTAATGATGCACAGCAGGGAGTGCAAATGGTCGAAAAGCTGTCCGAACAAATCAATTTTGTCTTTGAGAGCTATTCCGGAGTCAAGGCTGAAACAGACAAAATCAACCAGCTGAACGGAGTGGGTATTGAATCCGTGAATACTCTCCGTGAAAAATCAAAAGAAACCTTTGAGACTTCAGAGAGAATATTTGCAGTTGTTGAAAAGCTAACAGACACTATCAAGGATATTGGAATGTTTGTGGAATCTATCGAGGCAATAGCGGAGCAAACTAATCTATTGGCTCTGAATGCGGCTATAGAAGCTGCAAGGGCCGGAGAAGCAGGCAAAGGTTTCGCCGTCGTTGCGGAGGAAGTGCGGCTCCTGGCCGACCAGAGTAAAAAGTCAACTGAAGAAATAAACAATCTGGTGCAGAGTATCCAGGAGGAAGCACAGCTTGCCATCAAATCAATGGAGGTAATGAAGAAGGTCTCCCAGGAGCAAAGCCTTGCGGTGAATAAAACAGACAGCGCTTTCAATGATATAGCAAATGGGATAAATACCATTGTCGGCAAGGTGGAAGAAGTCAATGATGCTGTTTCGAAGATGCAGCAGGACAAGGTCGAAGTGATATCAGCTATTGAAAACATATCTTCCGTTTCGCAGGAGACGGCAGCCTCGAGCGAAGAGGTCGCCGCTACTACCGAAACCCAGCTGAAAACCCTCGAGGATATGAAGGCCGCTGTAGGAAATCTTGATGAACTGGTCCATGAACTGGACAAGAAATTGAAAAAGTATAAATTAAGATAAAGATTGACAAAAAGTGAGACTTGAAAGTCTCACTTTTTTTATGTCAATTCTGGATAAATACTCTGCCATATTCTTATTTATGCAGTTATAAATTAAAGAACAAAAAGTCGGTGCGTGAAAAAATATTTATTTAACCTCTTGATTTAATAGTTTATATTTCATATAATGATATTATCTCATTGATAATAATTCTCATTATCAATTAATGCGGGTAGCAATCTTTTTATATACTTATTGGGAATGCTTGTCAGTAACAAACACATTACGGAGGTTTTTTATGGTATCAAGTTTGTTTTTATCATTTAGGGAGAGTTTGGAAGCGGCCCTCATCATCGGAATTATCCTAACATACCTATTCCAGGCTAATCGTAAGGATTTAACCAGGTTTGTATATTATGGTGCCTTGTTAGGTACAGCTGTAAGCCTAATTGGTGGCTTAATAGGATTTAGGGAGGCACAGGAACTGGGTGAAGAAGGTGAAGAAATTTTTGGAAGCATAATGATGCTGCTTGCATCCGGACTTATTGCCTATTTCATTGTTTGGATGAGCAGCCAGGCAAACAGTATATCCTCAGATATCAAAAACAAGATCAATGGTAACACAACTGCAATAGGACTTTTAGTATTAAGCTTCTTGTCCGTGTTCCGTGAGGGAATGGAGCTTTGTATTTTTGCTCTGACTAAAATAAGTGAAAAGGCTTCTGATGTTGCATTAGGTAGTGGTCTAGGCTTGGTTCTTGCCATATTACTCGCTTACATTATTTTTAAATCAAGTATCAAGTTTAATTTAAAGCTTATATTTAAGATATTAGGTTTTATTCTTATTTACCTGGGTGCTGAAATGTTTGCAGAGGGGGTTTTAAAACTCGCAAAACTTGGTGAAGAGCCATATGAAGATATATTAATGGCATTATTCGCCATCCCGTCACTATATTTCTTCCTGAAAAACGATATTAAGAGATTTTTAAAAAAAGCATAAAAATAAACCCGCCGGTGTATGTTTAACCGACAGGTTTATTTTATACTCTTTTTTCAGGAATAAATGTTGCATGGTTTGTTTCTTGAGAATTTGCAGCGTCAAGTAATTACCTTTCAAATATTTTTGGTTGATCATTATCGGCCCTAACTATACCATTGGAAAATGAAATTACTTCTGCTAAAAGTCTATCAAACTCCATTCTGAAAGTATCTGCTTCTTGTGTAAAATTAGAATCCTTTGATGTAAATCCCGCTTCCAGGAAAAATGAATGTTCCTTCATTATCCTGACGAAAAAAAGATGAATTTCCAGCGATCGGCGCACAAAATCCATATCGGAAAGCATATCTTATCTCTCCCCAAAAAAATATTCAGCCTTAATGCACATGCCTGTGGTGAATATCCGGTGTGTGCGGATGCAAATGTTCTATTTCTTCATGTTCCCGCTCATATGTCATAGGTTTTCAATATTTCTGCCAATATAGTATTGTGGAAATTCTGCTTTGCCTCCGACAGCAAATCATTCAAATCGTATTCAGGCCAGAAATGCGTCAGAATCAGCTTTTTAGCTCCGGATTCCCTGGCTGCAATTCCACATTCTGCCGCTGTAAGATGCGGGACATTTTCACCCGTTTTGTCCTTTGAAAGCAAGCCTGCATCCAGCATTACAACATCGGCTCCCCTGGAAAAAGCTATGATATTCTCATTCCACGATGTATCTCCTGAAAATACAAACCTTCTTTCACCGTTGTACGCTGATACGGCATAGCATTTTACAGGATGTTTCATTTCGGCAAAAGCAAGCTTGAGTTTACCGAATTCCAATGCAGTGCTTTCAGTTACAGGCGAAATATCAAATACACCCGGTGTAGCCGCCAGCCTGTTATATTCTTCTGCAGGCTCTGCCGGAGCATAGACCTTTATGGGCTTCTGTATCTGCTTTCTGTTCATTTTTATCTGGACCGCATATCTTAAAACCATCATATCCGATACGTGGTCGCTGTGAAGATGTGTCAGTACGATGGCATCAAGTTCCTCAAATTTCACGAACTTCTGAAGGTTGCTCAATACTCCGTTTCCACAGTCAATAAGTACTTTTGTATCACCTTCCGTTAAAAGATAACCCGAGCAAGCCCCTCCCGGGCCCGGAAACGGACCATTGTTCCCTAAAACTGCAAGCTTCAAGTAAAGCACCTCACTTTAAATCAAAGTATTTAAGAATTACAATATCAACACATTATGCTGCTGTCAATATTCAGCTTTTCCAACCATACTCCCCTCTCAGCTCAACAAACCTCACCTGGCCAAGGTTTTCCCTGCTCATACCCCCTACCTTGTCCTTTTTAACCAATATCAGCTGTTGGGCTCCTTTTCCTCCTACAGGTATTATC
>CALMWN010000163.1 GCA_937873555.1 uncultured Clostridia bacterium | reverse complement strand
CCTGTAGCCCGCGCCTGTGTCGTTTGCATGCTCTACAATAATCTGGTGCAGCTTGCCGTTGCTGTTTCTGATATTATATACGTTCCTTAGCAGTCCGTTTGCCTGGGACAGATCCCCGGTACCGGTTATGCTTTCAACGGTACCTGTCTTTTTATCCTGTTTTCCCAGTGGGAGGATGATGGAATCAGCATTCTTCACAATCTGTGCCGCCTGCTCACGTGTAACAAGCTGTGAGGGTGCAAAATTGCCATTTCCGTCACCATTCATGATATTGCTTTTAAGAATTGCTTCTATATATGGAACCTTTACCGGGTCTGCATTCTTCCAGTCATTGTAGCTGTTGAATATTTTTTGCTGGCTGTATACCGGCGGAAGCTTCAGAAGCTTTGCCATCCAGAAAGCCATTTCCTGTCTTTGTGCAGGCGCTCCTCTGAAAAATCCTGCCGCATCGACAGTTGTCTGGTCGGTATTCATTGCATCCTTGAGGTCCTGCCGGGTTATCAGCCCCTCGTTTGCCGCCAGCTGCAAATAACCGTCCGACCACATGGACAGGGCATTTGTCTTTTTATCCGCTGCACTTCGTGCATTATCGAGGGCTTCGGCAGCCTTTTGTGCGTCAGCCTCCCTTCCTGCCACCCTATAGGCTATCGCAATTGCCTGTTCCTTTGATATGTAATTGTTAAGCCCAAATTGCCGGTCTCCATAGCCCTTCATGATGTTTAAGGCACCTGTTTCGTAGATTGCCTCTTTTGCCCATGTATTCGAATTTCGCACATCGGTATAATCCAGATTGTTCAATACCGTCGCGGCATTTGAAATACCCGAATACACAGTCTCCGGCACCTCATTTGACGGCGCAGCCGATACAGCCAGTGCTGAAATAGCGATTAAAACAGACAGTAATAAAGCTGCAATTTTTCGTGACCTGTTATTTGATTTATAGCTCCAAAATATCATATTTGCCCATCCCGATTACCTATTTCCTTATATATCGGCTTTTTTTGCGAAGTGATTTATTCATAATTCAATACTGCCACACTGGGAAATCCACCCACATTTTCCTTGTTGACTTCGATTTCCTGCCGGTTCATTCTTGTTCCTCCCGTCAGTTCAAGGAACCTGTCCACACCATCCAGAGGGAAATTCAGAGGAGGAGTTTTAAAATGCATTGGTATCGATATTCCAGGCTTCAACTGCCTTACAACTTCAGAGGCGGCAGCCGCATCCACGGTATATACGCCTCCGACGGGAATAAGCAGTACGTCAATCGCCCCCAGTTCCTCAACCATCGCGGATGTGAGTAAATGTCCGAGATCGCCGCAATGGCATATATTTATTCCATCGATACGGAATTTAAAAATAGTGTTTTTTCCTCTCTTCTCACCATTATCTTCATCATGGAAGACAGCCGTCCCGGAAATCTCAATCCCACGCTCCAAATATCTGCCAGGCTGGCTGATATGCACGAAGCTGCCTCTTATAACGGCCGTGTGGTTGTGGTCGCCGTGTCCATGGCTGGTAGTGACCACGTCAGCCTCAACCTCCGGAAGCCTGTAGCCCACCTTCTCGTTGAAAGGGTCAGTCACCACCCGGATGCCGCTTTGGGAAGTCAGCAGGAAGCACGAATGTCCCAACCATTTGATTTTCATCTCATCTTCACTCCTTCAGATATTATATTTAAGCGCACAAGGAGACTTATATCAACTCTTTGTGCGCTTATGGATTTTTTACCAAAAATCTAATATAGAAATAGAACTGCATAACTAACATAGGGGTGCAGTATTGCCGCTACATTCTCTCAGGTGCATTAATACTCAGAAGCTTCAATACGTTTTTGATCACTATTCTCGTACTGTCCACCAGCACTGTTCTTGCCAGCATCATTTGTTCCTCTTCGCCCTTTACGCGGCAGGCATTGTAAAAGCTGTGAAACAGCGCCGCAACATCCTGTACATAACGCGTAAGCCTGCTGGGTTCAAGTGTCTGGGCAGATATCCTTATTTCTTCGGGAAACTCTGCAAGCTTCTTCATAAGCTCTATTTCCTCATTTTTTTGGAGTAGTTCAAGATTCACGGAATTTACATCAGGCACTTTTACCCCTTCCTTTTCCAGTAGATTCAGCATGCTGCATATCCTTGCATGTGCATACTGGACATAGAATACCGGATTGTCGTTGGATTGCTGCACTGCAAGGTCAAGGTCGAAATCGAGGTGACTGCCGGAGGCCTTTGTATTGAAAATAAACCTAGCTGCATCCCTCCCCACCTCTTCCAGCAGATCAGTGAGAGATATGGCCTTGCCTGTCCTTTTGGACATTCTTGCTATTTCGCCGTTTCTATAGAGTCTTACCAATTGAAAAATTACAATATCAAGCTTGTCGGGATCAATGCCTATTGCCTTGACAGCCGCCTTCATCCTGCCTGCATGCCCGTGGTGATCGGCTCCCAGGAGGTTTATAACCCTGTCGAAATTTCGCTTCTGGAATTTATTCCTGTGGTAGGCAATGTCGGATGCGAAATATGTAGGCAGTCCGTTATTTCTTATAATGACCTCGTCCTTGTCTGCACCAAATTCAGAGCCCTTGAACCAGACAGCTCCTTCCTTCTCGGCAGTGTAACCCTTTTCCTTCAAATATTTCAACGTGTCGTCGAGCTCACCGCTGTCATAGAGCGACTGTTCGGAGAACCAGACATCATATTTGATTCCATAGCTCTCAAGGCCTTTCCTGATTCTTTCAAGGTTCCTCGGGAGGGCAAATTCCACCAATTCCCTGCGCCTTTCTTCAGCGCCGGAATTCAAAAGCTTGTCCCCGTTTGCGGCGATATAATCCTTCATATGCTCAACGATATCCTCTCCGTGATAGCCGTCTTCCGGGAACTGTACGGCGTCCTCTCCCTTAAGCAGCTGTAAATATCTCGCCTCGAGGGATATACCGAATTTTTCTATCTGGTTTCCTGCATCATTTATGTAGAATTCACGGGTAACATCATATCCTGCAGCCTCAAGTACGCTTGCAATACAGTCCCCCAAAGCTCCTCCCCTCGCATTACCCATGTGGAGCGGACCTGTGGGATTTGCACTGACAAACTCGACCATCACCTTCTGACTGTTTCCTATATTAATCCTTCCATAATCGTCTTTTTCAGCCTGTATTATCCCGACAGCCTGATACAGCCAGCCGTTTTTCAGATAAAAATTTATAAACCCCGGACCTGCACAATCCACCCTGCTTACATGCGTCCCGTCAAGTTCCATGTTCCTTATGATTGCTTCCGCTATCTGACGGGGTGCTGTTTTCAACTGCTTGCCAAGCTGCATTGCCCCATTGGTTGAAAATTCCCCATGTTCCTTTTCCCGGGGTATCTCTATGATGAAGTCCGGGATCTCAACATGTGGTATTTCCCCCTTTGCTGCCGCCATTGCAAGAGATTTACCAATTGTATTTTTAATTTCCTGCTTTATATTCTCCACAACATTTGTCATCAGAATGCCCTGCCTCTCTTATGTGCATATGAAAATCATTCACTCCTGATTTATTATTATCTACTTCCAGCTGATAGTCAACCCATATTTCACCGCCACTGTCATTTACATTGATGTTCATGTCATTTGTAAATACTCCTATGGTAAATGCTCCATGCATGGTATCATAATAGGAAACATGCTTCTGTCCCTGCTCGAATATGAACTGCGAATTGACGGAACCGAATCTCATAAGCGTAATCCTGCCGTCAGAAACTTTTACTGTGGTGGTGGTCCCTTCCATGCCCGTTACTTCACTTTCCTTGTAAGTTATATAGTATGCGTTATCCTTCTTATAATATTTGCCTTCAGTAACTAGTACACTTCGCCGCAAATCCGTCCCCTAATGGTAACCCTTACCACTTTGTC
>CALMWN010000162.1 GCA_937873555.1 uncultured Clostridia bacterium | reverse complement strand
GCTCGGAGATGTGTATAAGAGACAGCTCCTAAAGCTGCTTCAGGACTTACGTGCCCGACACAGGGACCCCGTGTCGAGCCGGAAAATCTGCCATCGGTTACAAGGGAAGTATTGTCGGCAAGCCCGGAACCCACTATCATCGCTGTAATCATCTGCATTTCCCTCATTCCGGGTCCTCCAACCGGACCTTCATACCTGATGACAATCACAGAACCTGGAAGCACGTTGTTAGCCTTCACAGCCTCGATGGCGTCTTCCATGGAGTCAAAAACACGTGCAGGGCCTGTATGCTGCCACATGTCCCTTTTAACGGCAGACCTCTTAACAACAGCTCCTTTTGGAGCAAGGTTTCCTTTTAATATCTTCAGGCCGCCTTCATTTGAATGGGGATTTGAGGCAGGCCTGATCATTTCCTGGTCTGACCACCTCGCCTGGTCGGCAATTTCTCCTATGGTTTTTCCACTCACAGTCATACATCCGGTATTCAGCATTCCCTTCAAGGACTTGAGCAAAGCTGGCACTCCACCTGCATCGTGGAACTCATTTATGGTTTCCGGACCTGAAGGGTTGATTTTGGTTACATAGGGTGTTACCGCACTTAGACGGTCGAATTCCTCAAGTTCTATGTCAATCCCCAGCTCATGGGCCATTGCCGGAATATGGAGGATGGAGTTGGTAGACGCCCCCATTGCCATACTCACCTTCATGGCATTGATAAACGCCTCCCTGGTCATTATCTGTGAAGGTCTGATATCCTCCCTCACAAGGTCCATAATTCTTAAGCCCGCCTCTTTTGCATCCCTAAGCTTTGCTGAAGAGTTGGCCAGAGTAGTTGCTGAAAGGGGAAGCGACATTCCCAGCGTTTCGCTGAGACATGCCATGGTGTTGGCAGTACCAATCATGGAGCAGCTGCCCAGGCTTGGGCATGCTACCTCTTCGACCTCATACAGCTCTTCCTTGCTGATTTGTCCGGCTTGATACTTGCCAGCATACTCCCTCATCATGGAAAGCGTAAGCTTGACCCCTTTATGTAGTCCTGCCTTCATTGCCCCTGCAGGAACAATAATAGCAGGAACATCCATACGGGCTGCAGCCATTATCATCCCGGGAGTTACCTTGTCGCAGCTGGTAACAAGCACAACTCCGTCAAACCTGTGGGCCTCCACCATAATTTCAATGGATGCCGTGATGATATCCCTGCTTGGCAAAGAGTATTTCATTCCCACGTGTCCCTGGGCCATTCCGTCACAGACTGCAATTGTATTGAATTCAAAGGGCAGTCCTCCTGCCTCTATGATCCCTTTCTTAACCTCGTCAGCCACCTGCCTTAAGTGTACACACCCCGGAACTATTTCATTCCAGCAGTTTGCCACTGCTATCATAGGCTTGCTGAAGTCATCCCTTTTCAGACCGAGTGAAAAGAATAATGCCCTGTGCGCGGTTCTTTCTATACCCTCTGTCATATCACAGCTCCTGAGTGACTTGTCCTTTTCCATAATTTATCCCCCTGCTCGCAGTTAATTTATAATAAACCTGGTTTCTGCCCACTGTATTTGAAAAAATAAAAAAGCAATGATAGGTTGATTATAACACTCCCATATCAGTGCTTCAATAATATAAGTCTCTGTAAAGCAATTAATAAGCTTAATCAGCAAGTCCTGGCAAAAGAAAATCTAAAAAAAGTGTGGTACAAGGAAATATATTAGGAGCTATAAACAGAATTTTACGGCAGCCTGGCAATCTTAGCATATACTTTAGATCCATGGCTTTGCGTCATTTCCTTTCGAAAATTTTGCCCTGTTACATAAACTACTATTTATATCCCCTTGCACCAGGAGAAATGCTAATGTTCGAATTAATACTACCATACAGTTTGAAAAAATGGAAGACTTTTGATGAAGTTTGTTGAAATTTATTTTTCATCGTCTTCCATTCAATATATTTCATTTGATTTTAATTACTGCTATTACGGTCATCAGGCTGCTTCTTATGTTCCTTACTCTGAACCGAAGGTTTTATTTACCCCATAGGGAAATGAATTGATTCCGAAATTTCTACAAGCTGCTTAACACTTTTGAGCTCACAGCATCCAGCTTTTTCAGCTCATCGGCAGACAGTTCAACATCGACGGATTTGATGTTCTCTATAAGATGCTTTTCACTCTGAGTACCGACAATCGCCGAAGTAAGGCCTTTCTGATGCAAAAGCCAGCTGATTGCAATCTGGGAAAGAGTAGTTTTCTTTGCGTCGGCAATTTCCTTCATCAAATATATCAGCTCAGTTTCCTTTTCCATATGCTCGGGGAGAAACAACCGCCTTGTCCTTCTGAAATCGCTCTCACTCACCTTTATGCCTCCAAGGTGGAAAGCCCCTGTCAAAATTCCCTTTGCAATTGAGCTGTAGCTTAAAACACTTATTGAATTCTCGATGCAGAACTGCAGCAGTCCGCCTTCAATATCCCTTTGAAGCAGACTGTATTCCGGCTGTATTGCATCAATCCGTCCAAGTTCCAGGGCTTTTTTCAGCTGTGCCAATGAAAAATTGGAGACTCCAATGGCTTTGATAAGGCCTTCCTTTTTCAGCTTGTTAAACTCCGACATTGTTTCCTCTATGGGTATTTCCTCATTAGGCCAGTGTATGTAATATAAATCCACATAATCTGTGCCAAGCCTCTTCAGGCTGCCTTCGATACTGGCTCTTACGTCTTTTGCCCTTAAATTTTTGGGGCTGACTTTTGTCGCAATAATACAATTCTTCCTGATTCCCTTAAGGGCTTTACCTACTATTTCTTCCGAGTGCCCATCGCCGTAGCCTTCAGCAGTGTCAAAGGTTGTTATTCCATTCTCGAAAGCTGTTTGAAGCGCCCGTACGTTGGTCTCATCACTTGTAAATTCCCACGGACCGCCTCCTAGTTCCCAACAGCCGAAAGTAATCCTTGATACTTTCAGGTCAGTTTTTCCAAGTCTTTCATGTTTCATTGCAGCACCATCCTTTGCGTAGTTATGCCCCGGTATTCCACTATAAATATACCCGGTATAGGACTAAACAAATCCTGTCTTCACATTTTGCAGACCTAATAATTATAGCATACCATATATTCAATAGAATTTTTAAATATAAATATCAAAAAATTATTAATGCAGCGTTGTACTGCATGGTCATTTTGCAGTAAAATATTCTCATATGCATATTTTGGCATAAATCATAACCATCATTGTGCAACTTATATGTATAAATAACTTTATTTAAAAATAAAATTTTTATTTGTTATAGCAGGATATATTTATACTGCCGGAGAATGCCTTTTTAATACATCTGTAAATAATTATTGATCCAGGAGGTTTCAACAATGTCTTATTTACTTAAGCCTATTCAAGCAGGGCCTTTACAATTGGCCAACCGTTTGGTCATGCCGCCTATGGCAACCGCCAAAGCAGATCCCGATGGAAAAGCAAGTCAGGCCGTCATTGACTACTACGCAGAAAAGTCACATGGAGGGTATCTTTCACTTATCATAATTGAGCACAGCTACATTAACGCCGAAGGAAAAGCGAGCAGCAATCAGCTTTCCATAGCTGATGACAGCATGGTCAAACCCTTGCATGCTTTGTCAGAGGTCATCCACAGGAATGGCTCCAGAACTGCAATGCAGTTGAATCATGCTGGAAGTGCCGCCAGAAAAGAAATCACAGGCACAACTCCGGTTGCTCCTTCCGCCGTCATGAACCCACGGCAGGGAGACATGCCCCGTGAGCTCACCCGTAAAGAGATTGCAGGTGTCATCGAGGACTTTCATAATGCTGCCCGCCGTGTTAAGGAAGCAGGCTTTGATGGGGTTGAAATCCATTCGGCCCACGGCTATCTGTTGAACCAGTTTTTCTCACCCCTTACCAACAGGCGGTCGGACAAATACGGCGGAAATGTTCATAATCGTATACGTATTCATCTTGAGGTTATTGAAGCAGTACGTGCCGCAGTGGGTGAGAATTTCCCTATTCTCCTGAGATTGGGCGCTTCAGACTTTACTCCTGGTGGAACCACCATAGAGGACAGCCAGATTGCCGCCCGGGAATTTGAAAATGCCGGAATCAACATTCTCGATATTTCCGGAGGATTTTCCGGGTATAACGTTCCCGGCCTTACAGGACAGGGTTACTTTTCACCCCTTACCGAAGCCCTCAAAAAGTTTGTAACCATCCCTGTGATTCTAACCGGAGGGATTACCGAGGCACAGGCTGCGGAAAAGCTGCTGGCTGATGGAAAGGCAGACCTGATTGGTGTCGGCCGGGCAATACTTAAAGATTCAAGCTGGGCACAGCAGGCTGTGGAAAGTTTACGGTAACATGATAGATCACCTGATATCTTTTACATATTTATTAATTTAAATAATATAATCAAACACACAAAAGCCTCATGGATCCTAACCCGCGCTGTTACCCACGAATCCATGAGGCTTTTGTTTCAATGAAGTCTTTAATTGCAGGATCATTAAAGCCTACTTCTATTGATGCAGCCTGAGCCTTATCGGTGTCACCCGGTTTGGAATTGATTGATACTGAAGCAGACATTGCAACATTTTGCCGTCTCGCGGTATACCCATCTGCCACGGAACTTCAGACAGTGAATATATTCATATCGGCCGTGTTTACCGTAGCAACAATGAAATAGTAGTAGTCGGCTATTGTATACGAGTATCCGGCGCTGGAATACACAAATGTCTTGTAATTGTTTGATCTGTACCGGAAATCTACTGGCCTGCCATACTGATCGTTAATGGTTATACACCAAAGGGGGGACGCTTCTCTTAGGGAAGAATCGGAAGTTTTACGCACGAAAAAGACTCAA
>CALMWN010000161.1 GCA_937873555.1 uncultured Clostridia bacterium | reverse complement strand
TCAATAGTCTCCGGTACCTTTAGCTGCAGCTTGTCAAGCCAGTCCTTGCGCATCTGGAAGCCGTTGCTTATCCTGAAATCGACCTGAAGGCGTGTTTCAGGCACCATGTAAATTGTCCCGTCATCCAGGGAGATCTGCTTTTTCAGTTCTGGATATTTATCCAGGGTAGCTTTTATATTTGGGGCATATTTGTTTATATGGGTCTTATATATTTTTTATTCAAGTATGTTCTACACTTGAGATTGTTGACCATAGCCGATTTTTGCATTTATATTCCTCCCCTTGGTTTAATGCATTCTAGAGTTTTTAAATAAGATTAACAGTCTTTGTATCAGTCAACAAATGAAGATATATCTGCAATAAAAACCTTTCTCTTCCCTTCGGGGCAGGCGTTAAAGACAATATACCTGAAAGTCGGATCCCATGCAGGGTGAGGGTCTACCCTGAGTTCTTTCTTCGGTCCTGAGTATGCCGGTTTTGTTCTTATTCTTATCAGGTCAATAACTTCTGCCGTTCTCATATCGACAAGCCTTATAGGAGTTGTCCCGTCACTGAAGGCCGTCATTTCATCCACATATGAATCTGTCAGAATTTTTGTTCCGTTTGGGTGCAGGGTGGGATGCCCGGAGCCTGTCACACCCTCCACCAATACTCCATATTGGCTCCCGTCATAACGTGCTTTGACAAATCTCAATTCTTTTTGATCTATCTTCAGGTTCATCAGTATGTATTCTCCGTCAGGATACCAGTTAGGATGATGTCCGCCTTTAACTGCCCATTCTGAAGCGGGAATTGCAAGCCTGATATCCGTTCCGTCCGGTTTCATTGTGATAAGCATAGGCTCATATTTCTTACCGGCTGATAAGAACCTGAGCACAAACATGATCCTTGTCCCTTGAGGGTTCCATTTTACATGAAATCCATAAAATGTACCGTTTTCAAATTCATCCATATTTATACTGGGAACCGCGGTTTCAACTATCGTCTTTATAGAAACCAGCAGCCTGCTTTTCCCCGATTTGGTATCCGTTATATATATTCCGTCGTCATCGGGTAAGCCTTGATTTTTCGGCACATTTTCAGCCGGCACTATAACTCCGTACCCCGGCTGGGTTGCACCAATTCTAGCCAGGCAGGGACTTAACGCATACCTGCCATCCGGAGAAACCATGTATATGGTACCGTCAAGAGAAATCCTTTCTCCTGAAAAAATATTCATTTTTACTCCAAACGGTCTCCATTCCCTTGTATCCACATCATTGAAGAAAAGTTGGGTGTCATACTTCCCCCATTGTACCTGTGCGCCCAATTGGGTATCCCAGCCTTTTGTTTCAGCAACGATACGGTTCTCTCCTGTAGCCAAATCTATTACAACAACCTCTGCTGTCTCTCCGGGCTCTGGGAGTTTTTCCTCACTATGCAGCTGAGTCAATGCCAGATAACGGCCGGAAGGGCTAATTGGAGAAGTATCGAAAAACCTGTGAATTGCACGGTCCACGTCTGGCGTTACGCACCACACAGGCACCCTAGGATCAAACCCATTGTATCTTGGAAAAATTGAATCAAAATTGTATTCCATAAGCTACACTCCTTTATAAACTATTCTATGAATCTTTGTATATAGGTTTTTGCTCGTAAAGCCCATCTTAAATATTCAACCGGTGTTATGCCATTCTTCCCCCCCCTTAATGTGTTAAATAACAGCATTCAGCAGACTTTATTTATATCCCAAGCCTCAGATATTGCTCTTCCGGTGAATCGTGTGATTCCATGGCCTTTTTCAGCATCCCGATATACCTGTTCTCCAATTCACGGCTGTTGATCGGATTACACTGGCCATAGTCATTAACAATATTAAAGAGTAAATTTTTATTTATGTATTCCTTATTTGTCGAGTAGGATAAAACTTGATTATTGATTCTGGTAACCTCGCCTGGCAGTCTGTACACCGGGAATTCCGTCCACTTCAAAAACCTTCCCGTTTCAATTTTGCTCATATCAGAAATAGAGTCTATTCCGAGGTACTGATTCATCGTTGTCGGCATAGCAGTGTAAATGTTCAAAGGCAGGTTGTCATAGTTTGCAAATGTTCTGAAATAGGTATATTCGCCATCTGTTATGTTTACTGTTTTGCCAAAGTATCCATAAATCACACTGTCACGGATTTTATCGTCATCTTGGTCTATCAATGTTCTTAACGACCTTCCATGAAGTTTGTTTTTACAAACTGCCAAATCGATATTAAAGTATTCTAAAACAGTAGGAAGGATATCTATATTCTGTGTCAATGCGTTTATCCGCTGCCCTTCACTTCCCTTACCAGGCCAGTGAACCATTAGCGGGATATGGAATATCTCGTTGTAGGCCGGCATATAATTCTTGCCCATATAATTGTGCTCACCCAGCATAAATCCGTGGTCGGTCGTAAAAATGACAAGTGTGTCCTCCCACATATTATATTTATCCATCACGTCAAGCATTTTGCCGATCCATTTATCAGTCATTGTAAGTAAGGCAGCATAGCGTTTTCTAATATGTTCCAGCGCGTCTGCCGGAACATCCACAGGGTTGTATCCGGGCCAGTAGTACATGGTGCCTTCGTAATCATCTTTATAAAGCTTCAGGTAGTCCTCGGGCACATCGAAAGGTTCATGGGGGTCAAAGGCTTCAACAAACAGCAAATAATTATCCGCATCTTTGTTTTCTTCCATCCAGTCAACGGCAGCACTCAGTGTCATGGGGGTCGGATAATCGCTCTCTCTGGTAAATCTACTCCTGTTCAGATCGTACTGTGTAGAATGCCTTCCATAGTGTTCAGGAACGTCATTATGCTTCACCCTTGATACCCAGGGGTCTCGCTCCTGCCCCCTGAAGCATTCCCAGGTGTTGAACATCTGGCAGTAATTTTCTCCGCCTGTCTCAAGGTAGTGGTAATGATCTGTAACCATGTGAGAATATATGCCCTTTTGGCGTAATATATGCGGAAGTGTATGGTCAAAGGGTTCTATCGGGCCCCAATTCCTCTCAAGGAAATGCAGCCTGCCCGTCAAAATGTCGCGCCTTGCAGGCATACACGGCGCAGAGCCGGTCCAATGGTTATCAAATACAACACATTTTTTCTGCAGCCTCTCAATATTGGGGGTTATTGTCCAGTCACATCCGTATGCACTCAGATGCCTCCTGTTAAGGCTGTCTGCCAGTATTACAATCGTTTTCACATTATCCACCTGCCCCTTATGCTTTTTTGTACCTTCCGGTTTCATATTAAATGCGTGTAAGATTTTTTAATTTATTTCAGCTTATATTTTCTCTGAATTTGCCAGGTGTTGTTCCTTCATACTTTTTAAAATTGCGTGCCAGGACACTTCCGTTTGCATATCCTACCTGCTGTGCTATACGCTCGGCAGGCATATTTGTACTCATAAGAAGCTGCTTGGCTTTTTCAAGCCTCATTTTATTCACATGGCTTATAAAGTTTTCTCCTATCTGATCTTTGAAAAAAATCGACAGGTATGAAATGCTAAGACTGAAATGATCCGCTATCGAACCCAAGCTTAAGCTGTTCTCAGCAAAATGGTCTTCAATGTATTGAATTATCTGCTGTTTTAAATCTGTGTTGTGGCACTTCTTCTGATTGTTTATATAGTCGCAGATTTTTCTGTAAACCTCTTGCAGCAGCCTGTACATTTCATCAATGGTCCTGCAGTCAGTAAGCGTCTTTACCGGATGGAACCTCTCCCCAAATACATTTGGTACTTCAATGTTCAGATCATTCAGCACTTTCATTGCAGTGCTGATAATGTTGAAAATCAGACATTGTATAATTTCTATAGACTGTTCACACAGCTGGACGTTTTGCACAATAATTTCCTGCAGGATTTCGGAAGTTTTTGCATAATCACCTGATTTTACACTGTTAATCAAATGGATTTCTGTTTTTATCGGATACAGGTATATCTGATTCATGTTACAAATATCATCAAAAACTATAGTACTGCCATATCCCCTTATATACCTGTATTCCAGAGCCTCCACAGCCTCCTGGTAAGAAGTGCTGATCCCTTTTAACCCTTCGTGGAATCCGCTTATACCAATACTTACATAGCCGGAGAACTTTTCCATCACAATGTTCTGTGTTCTCACTGCATATTCAATTATTTGTTTTCTACATGCATCAGAATCGGTATCTGAGTTAACCAGCAGGGCTATATGGTTATAATCCATATCTATGGTATATGCAATGAAGCTGCTGTTAAAAAGCTCCTCAACAATATTTTTGACTATAAATTTTATTAACGCCTGCTCAGGGATGGAGTCATTCTTTTCAAGCCCGTTAAAGTCCTCTATGCACATCATTAAGACAGAAAAATGATTGTATTTGAACGGATTCTCCAAGCAGCTGAACGTCTCTTTTATATCCGACCCGCCTTGTACAATACCCTTCAGCAATTGTGTCATTATATTCGCGCGCACCATCGGCTGCATCTGATTAACAGCAAGCTTTAAATTCTGGCTGTTCCTTAATGTTTCATAAGTAATTTCCTCAATGAGCCTTATATGGTCGCTTGTCTTTGGTACATTCTCATCGCCCTTAACCTGCCTCCAAATTTTACCGACCGCCTTCTTTAAAGGCAGCAGGTTAATTCTTGTAAGCAGGAATGCAACCATAATTCCCACTATCAATTCAATGATTATTACTAAAATTGATATATTCTTTACAAACCTGACATCCTCTTCAAGGGCAGTAGTTGGGACTACCGATACATACACCCAGTCACTCACCTTGGACGGAACCCGGAAAACTACCATTTCATGTTTGCCTGGCTTACTGTCGCTTTTGTCAAAAATCAGCCCATCATTATTTATCTTTTTTAAAACTTCCTCATCCCCAACACTGTATATTATCTGATTCTTACCGTCCAAAATGAATGCGGCACCTCTGTCCAGGATATTGACATCATACAGCAATTCATCTATTTTGGCTTTATCAATAAGGATGATCAGGGTACCCAGCGCCTGATTTCCACTTATCATTCTGTATGGAAGGGTTTGCAGATAGGTTATTACTTCCTTTGGCTGACTATCCTGCATTGTTTTCATTACAGGAAGGTATTCCTGAAAATGTCTTTTAGCGAGCAGTTCCTTCCATTCATTAAATTCCAGCCCGTCATAGCTTAGTACGCTGTCATAAAACATTTCCGAATCATACCTTGTGCTGTCTGAGATAACTGAATCTATTCTGTTTATGTACACGAAAATATCATCTATAAATTTATTTACATTTTTATAGTGGCTTATCTCGTTTTTTGCTTTAAAAATATTATATAAAGCAGTCTCATCTAATGAGGAACTATTGGAGAGCACATTTTGAATACTGGAGTTGAAATCAATCTCCAGAGAAAGCTTATAAATACTGTAAAGCTTTTCGTCAAGTACTTTTTGAGTCTGATTGAGTATTGAAATGTTGTACATGTCGATTTGCTTTTTAGCCTGATTAAAAAAATAGTAATAGCTTATGCTTCCCAATATCACGGTTATCAAAAGCACTAGCAAAAAGGATATGAAGAAAGTAATATATGGGTTTATTTTGTTTCTTATATTTTTTAGTCTAAATATAGACAACATTACCCCTCACTTTACCCGTAGAATGCCGTTGATTTGCATTCACCCGTCAATTCTTTGCTGAATTGCCCTCACCATTCCGGCATATAGTAAGCCGAATGAAGTATTTGGGTTAGACCACTGGTAAATTTCATATATGCTTTTCCTTATACTCTCAGCTTACCAAAATCCACTACTTTATGTCAATCCTGCCATTAGCTTTCTAGCCTTTTATTGCGCCAACCATAACTCCCTTTACAAAATACTTCTGAAGAAACGGGTAAACAAACAAAATCGGAAGTGTTGCTACAATTGTTGTTGCGTATTTTATAATTTCCCCTATCAGAGCCTTGTCAACTCCTGCCGCATCCGTCGACATATTCTGAGTTTCGCTTGAAATCAGAATTTCCCTCAACACTAACTGAAGAGGGTACAGATCGCGGTTTTTAAGGTATATCATGGCGTCAAACCATGCGTTCCATTGATCTACGGCATAGAATAATATCATAACCGCTATTATGGGCATTGATATGGGCAGCATAATACTGAACAGAATTTTTATATCGTTTGCGCCGTCAAGCTTGGCTGATTCCTCAAGGCTGTCCGGAATATTCACAAAATAGGTTCTCATAACAATAAGGTTCCATATTTTTATTGCATTAGGTATAATCAGCGCTCCCATTGTATTGGTGAGTCCAAGGCTTCTTACAAGCAAATAAGTAGGTATCAGGCCCCCACTGAAGAACATTGTAAAAGTAACATACATCATAATTATATTTTTCAGGTACAGGTTTTTGCGCGACAGTCCATAGGCTCCGAAGGTTGTAAGGATCATACTCAGTGTTGTGCCTAAAACCACATAAACAGCGGTGTTTTTATAGCTTACAAGAACCATTGGGTTGTTAAAGACCATTTTGTATGCATCTGTAGAGAACCCCAAAGGGTGTGCAAGCAGTCCGCTGTGCTCCATAAACAAGGCCGGATCACTGACAGAAGCCATAGCTACATATATGAATGGGTATATCGTAACCAGCATTAAAAACGTCAGAAACAAATAGTTGAATACAGTGAATATTTTTTCCCCCGAACTCATTCTTTTCCATTCCATAAGTATCACCTCCCGATGCTTTACCACAAACTCGTTTCTGAGACTTTTCTGCTTATGCGGTTCATTGTCAAAAGAAAAGTCAGGTTCACCATAGAGTTAAACAGGCCTACCGCAGTACTATAGCTGAAATTCATTTCCAGCAGCCCTTTTCTGTAAACAAAGGTGGATATTACATCCCCTGTTTCATATGTCAACGGATTATAAAGAAGCAGTATTTTTTCCGCTCCCACGTTCATCATCCTGCCCATTCTTAATATCAGCAAAATTATAATAGTCGGCAGCAGGCATGGGAGAGTGACATGCCATATCTGTTTCAGCTTTCCTGCCCCATCAATCATTGCAGCTTCATAAAGGTTGGGATCTATATTTGACAAGGCAGCAAGGAATATTATCGTCCCCCAGCCAATGCTCTGCCAGATGCTCGTAGAAATATAAATTGTTCTGAACCACTCCGGCTTAACCATGAACATTATAGGTTCTCTACCTGTTATAGTGGTAATAAGGCTGTTGATCAAGCCATGTTTTGAAACGAAATCGATGGTTATGCCGCACATGACAACAACCGATATGAAATGCGGTATATAGGTGACAGTCTGAACAGTTCTTTTAAAAAAGCTTATCCTTACCTCGTTGATAAGCAAAGCCATAACAATATGGATCGGAAAGTCAAACAGAAGGTTATACAGGTTTAAAATCAAGGTATTCTTAAGTATCCGGAAAAAATAGCCGCTGGTCAAAAAAGCCTCAAAATACTTCAATCCAATCCAGGGACTGCCCCATATGCCTTCTGAAGGGTTATACTGCCTGAAGGCTATCTGTGCACCATACATAGGCTGATACTGGAATATCAGAAAATATATAATTACCGGCAGAAGCATCAAATATATGTACCTGTTCATCACCAGGTCCTTGCGTAAATTATAAAGGATTCCTCCCTTACGACCGGCAGGCAGCCTTAATTTGTTCAGTTTCAAATTAGTTACCAATGCTATGCTCCCCCTTCCCGATATTTTTCTTTTATCTTAACAGTTAA
>CALMWN010000160.1 GCA_937873555.1 uncultured Clostridia bacterium | reverse complement strand
ATATGAAAGAAAGCTGAAGAAACTTTTTAAAAAACGAATTAACAAAGAAAATGTAGTTTCAATGTTCAGGACACCGGGAAACTGGCAATGCAAAAGTAATATCGGAGAGTTCATTAAAGAAAAGCACCGGGAATACAATTCCTGCAAAAGGACTTTGTCCAATGATATAGCATACTCTCTTGGAATAAGTACCGCAGTAGCTCTTAGAATCACATCCGAATGCTTTGCAGGCTCCGGTGGTAAGCTGGCTCAAAATGCTGCTTGATTGTAAGAAGTAATAATGTAATAAAGGTTTGACCTCAACATACAGATGACAAATGCAAACTATTGATGCTTGTTGTCTGACAGCCCCGATCGCTATATGAACGGGGCTTTTTTTATTATGTTAGTAACTATTCCGATGACTCCGTTCATAGTATGAAATAGTACCTGAAAGGGGAGAGAGTTTCTGTATGGATTGGATGGTAAGGGTCCCCGGAAGCCGGGAATACAACAGGGAAAATGCGGTTGCGTATGCACACAGATGGGCTTTAAGCCGTAATCCAAGATATTTTGATTTTGAGGGCATTGGAGGGGACTGTACGAACTTTGCTTCCCAGGTAATATATGCGGGAAGCGGTGTGATGAACCATACACCGGTGTATGGGTGGTATTATATAGACTCTTACAACAGGTCGCCCTCATGGACGGGAGTCAATTATCTTTACAATTTCATTGTAAATAACCACGGACCGGGACCTTTTGCAGAAAGGGTGGATATAAGAAATGTGAAGCCGGGTGACATTGCCCAACTGTCTTTTATAGGCGACGGCTTTTTCAATCATTCGCCGGTAATAGTACATACAGGGACACCGCCTGCCCTGGACAACATCCTTGTGGCAGCCCACACCGACGATCAGGATAATTACCCGATCACAGGCTACAGCTGGGTTGATATCAGGTTCATACACATCCTCGGAGTGAGGGGATAGGAGGGGACGTTTCTTCAGAATTTATCAAAATTTAAACATATAGATAACTATATGTTTGATCATAAATATTATATGATTATTAAGAAGCGTCCTGCAGGCAGTTGCTATTATTCAAGTATGCAGCAGTTGTCCCAGATTTCCTTGCACTGTCTTTTGACTTTGCTGGCGTGCTCGGCAAGCTCGTAAATATCCTTGAAGCTTTTGGCCTTATTGCTCACTCCGGCTATTGAGAGGGTGGCAAGACTGTATTGCTCAAGCTGTCCGCGTCTGTTTTTTGATACTATGTAACCGTTCTGAAAATGTTCGGGGGTGTAGAAATCACTTATACCTTCGGAGAAGGACGAGATTATCCTGTTGCACAGTTCTTCCTGATCATAGCCTTCAACAGCCAGCACAAAGTCATCTCCGCCGATATGACCTATGAACGAATTTGTCTCGCAAACTGATGTTGTAACCTCCGTTATTACTCTTGAAAGGTATTGGAGCATTTTATCGCCTTTTTCAAAGCCGTATACATCGTTATAAACCTTGAAGTTGTCAATATCGATATACAGTATTGTGAAAGGAGAAGAATGTGAAACAAGCTCCTTGAGCTTCTGCTCTATCAGAACATTGCCCGGCAGGCCAGAGAGGGGATTTAAGTGCTTTGCATAATTTACTTCAAGCTCTATGGTCTTCTCCAACAGGTCTTTAACCGTGACAATTCCGTAATATATATCATCCCTCATCACAATTATATAATCATAAAGGTTCTCGCTTGTTCTGTTCATTGCCATTTTTGAAGCAACGTCAATTGTAGTTTCATAATCGATGCACAGCGGACTTTTATCCATCATAAGAGCAACAGGCCTGTTGTAAAACAATGAGAAGCCATACTGTGTACCAAGCTTTCCGAAGAACTTGTCCTTCATTATCAGACCGCAGAGCCTGCTGCCGTTAATTACCGGGATACCCATCAATGCCGGGGTAGTATTAAAGATTTCAATGATTTTTCCCCCTGTGCAGGTTGTATCCACGCATACATTGCTCCTGCAGATATCACCGACAAAAACCGTTGAGGGCTTGGAATGGTACAAATGACTTTTTTTCCTGTTCCTGTCTATTATGGATTGAATCAACGGCTGACGGATATCGCTGAATTCCTCACATGGCCTTTGTATATAATAACCCTGACCGTAGTCTATGCCTATGTCGATCAAGGCATTGAGCTCATTTTCGGTTTCGATTCCTTCTGCTATGACTTTGATATTGGTTACGAGACAGAACTCATACAAGGTTTTAATCAGGGCATATTTCACTCCGTCTTTATCAAGATCGCGTATAAGATTCATGTCCAGTTTAATGAAATGAGGGTTTATGTCGGTTATGAGCTTCAAGCCTGAATAGCCTGCTCCGGTATCGTCGATGGCAATTTTATAACCCTGATCCTTGTAATTGTCTATAAGCTTTTTGAATTTGTCTATGTCTTTGACGGAATTCTTTTCAGTTATTTCGAAAACCACATTTTCGGGATCGATGCCGAATTTTTCAAGAAATTCCTTGGTAAACCCTTTTCTGAATTTTTC
>CALMWN010000159.1 GCA_937873555.1 uncultured Clostridia bacterium | reverse complement strand
ATCCAGAAATATCTGACGAATGCGGTAGTTTACATGAGTGATCTTATCAGTATCGATGAAAAGCAAAACTCAGTTCTTTTCTGGCACTGTGGTCAGGCGGGCAGAAGCTTGAAGGATCCGAACAGTGATGTAGTCATGAGCAACCATCCGCTTGCAGGCCAGGGCACAGCCTTTTATCAAACTCTTAAGCCTGGAAAAGTGACAATCGCCCGTATGTGCAAGATCGGCAATGAATATAAGCTTTTCCTTACAAAAGGAGAGGCTGTACCCACTGAAAGGGTTACCAAAGGAGTCATGGTGAATGTAGTTTTAGAGAAACCGGTACTGAAGACGATCTATAGAATCGCTGAGGAAGGGGTACCCCATCACTACAGTCTGGTATGGGATGATGTTGCGGATGAGATGAGGCTGCTTTCCAAAATACTTGGTGTTGAAGTGATTGAGCTTTGATGTGCGTCAGTTCATACGGAAAGGGACGAAGCCAATGAAAGATAATGTTCTAATTGTGCACGGAGGTGCTCCTACTACTGTAATTAATGCTTCACTTTATGGGGCCATTGAAGAGGCAAAAAAGTACGAAAATATTGGTTCGATTTATGGTGCCCTGGGTGGAGTGGATGGAATTTTAAATGAAAGGTTTTTTGATTTTAAAGGGATGCGTCAGAATGAAATTGAACGGCTTCCTTTCACCCCTGCTTCTGTAATAGGAACCTCAAGGAAAAAGTTAAAAGTACAATTATTATGGTTGTCGCTTTTATCGTGCTTGTAAAAACAAAATTTCACCCCGCTTATTTAATACTTGCATCGGGACTTATCGGAGTAGTATCATTTTAGTGGGACACACTTAAATGTAACTGATACATATGAAATCCAATCTGATATAATTACAAAGGGGAAGAAAAAATATGCCGCCGATCAGCTTATTGATAAAACCATCCTCCAGCAATTGCAATCTGAGATGTAAATATTGCTTCTACCATGCCATCGCTGAAAATCGTATGACAGCGAACTACGGCATGATGGACGTAGGCTTGCTTGAACAAATGGTCAAAAAGGCTCTGGAATACGCCGATCATGTTTGTACCTTTGCATTCCAGGGGGGTGAGCCCACCTTAATCGGTCTGGAGTTTTATAAAAAGCTGATCGAACTTGAGAAGAAATATAACCTAAAAAAGGTGCAGGTCAATAATGCTTTGCAAACAAACGGCCTTATGATTGATGAAAGCTGGGCAAAGTTTCTGGCAGAGAATAACTTCCTGGTGGGCATTTCCCTGGATGGTCCGAAAGACATTCACGATGCCAACCGAATTGATGCAAGGAGTGATGGCTCCTTTAACAGAGTTATGAACACGATCGAACTTTTCAATAAATATAAAGTGGAATATAATGTGCTTTTCGTCGTCAATGCCTATGTAGCGCGACATGCAAGCAAGATTTACAACTTCTTTAAAAGGCATAACTTCAAATACCTTCAGTTTATCCCCTGTCTCGATCCTTTAAACCAGCAGCCAGGAGGCAATGAATTTTCCTTGAAACCGGATCGATTTACCTATTTTCTCAAAAGTCTTTTTGATCTCTGGTATGAGGATACTATGAAAGGAAATATGATCAGTATAAGATACTTCGATAACCTTATAGGGATGTTCATGGGATACAGGCCCGAGGCATGCGGAATGTCCGGTCAATGCCAGTGCCAGTTTGTTGTTGAGGCTGATGGTGGGGTATATCCCTGTGACTTTTATGTCACTGATGAATGGCTGCTGGGGAACATAAAGGATAAAGGCTTTGACGAATTACGCAATTCTGATGCGGGTAAAAGTTTTATTGAGATGTCTTTACCTGTGGATCCTAAATGCAAGGAATGCAGATGGTTTAATCTTTGCCGGGGGGGATGCAGAAGAGACCGTGAGCCTTTTGTGGATAAAAAGGCTGGATTGAATTACTACTGCGAGTCATACAGGGAGTTTTTTGATTATGCGGGAGAACGGCTAAGGCAGGTCGCAGCCATGTTTATGCAGAGGTAGATAAATTGCTAAAACTTATCTTGTTTTTCTTGTAAGGATTTTCAGGAATGTTTTTTGTATTTATGATTATTTTCAAATATCTCATTATTATTTTAAGGAAGATCCAAAATAAGCCAATTTATGTGTATAGGTCCATTGAAAGAATAACAAGAAAGCAGGAAAAATAGGCAACTGCCAAATAAGGGTTGATCGATAGCCTAAGGTTGCTTAACCTCATATTGCCGGTACCATTTTCATACAATTTCTGATAAAACGGATTCAAAAAAATAGTTTTGGAAGAATATGATTTAAAAAGTTCCAAAACTATCTAGTGCTTTTTAACATAACAAATTTCTAGTTTTAAAAATGTTAATAAGCACATCCGATAAAACTCGCCGAAAGCATAATTTATTTCTAAAAATAAATTATGTGAAATGGCACTAACAATATATCAGTATCTGTGCAAATATGGCAAACTTGCAGATCACATCAGACTGAATTGGTTACCGTAATGACCATACTGACTTCACTGCCGCTGTTTTCCGCTTCAGTGAACATTTTTTCCAGGCTGTTGAATATTTCCTCTTTTGAACCTGTCAATTTTGTATTCATGGAATTGACATCATAGTCAACTTTTTCATTTTTCAATGTGCTTATTGAATTATTGATGACTTTTGATGCATCTGTTGTTTTCAGGGGATAGATTGCAACTTCAGCTGATATCATTTTCTCACCTCGATTGTTTTAAGATTAAATGTAGTTTATAAAAAATAGTGGATTTGTATACTGAAAATTTATATGAAAAATATGTATCACTGCTAAAGTATGTGATATAATTTGGATAAAATGAAACGTATCAAAATCAGTACGATAAGAGTTAATAAATATTTTAATATTGGAAGGAGTGGGTCAGATGTATAGAAGCAGTGGGGATTTTCTAGAAAATATCAAGGTTAGCGGGCAGGAGCTGGATGAAATAGCAAACGCCCCTGTATTGAAGGTGGAATTATTCAAATCACCTGTCATAATAGAGTCCATTGAGCTGCTTTTCAATAATGGGCTATATTTTATACGCACAAGGTCGAAAGACGGAACGGAAGGGGTTTCTGTTGGAAGTGAACGCCCCGTGTACCTTCATCTGATTTTGAACCAGCTTATAATTCCATACTTCATAGGTAAGGATGCAAGAGACCTGGAAGAGCTGATTGAGGGGGTATATGTTTACGGTAGCAATTATAAGCTCGCAGGGCTCGCTCTGTGGTGCTGCATATCATGGGTGGAAGCCAGCATACTCGACCTCCTTGGCAAAATTGCGAAGCAGCCTTTAGGGAACCTTCTGGGTGAAGTTATCCGCAATGAGGTCAACATTTATGTAGCCAGCGGAAACCGTGGAACCACGCCCGAAGAAGAAGTGGAAATACTTGCGGGACGTGTGGCCGAAACAGGAGCCAAAGCCATAAAGTTCAAGGTTGGCGGAAGAATGAGTAAAAACGCGGACTCAATCAAAGGACGCAGTGAAGGGTTGATATACCTGACCAGAAAGCATTTTGGAGATTCGATGACAATTCACGCCGACGGAAACGGTTCCTATGACCCTCCTGTAGCTATTGAGTACGGCAGGATTCTGGAAGAAATAAATGCGTATTTTTATGAAGAACCATGCCCTTTCGACAACCTGTGGGAAACAAAAGAGGTAGCTGATGCACTTGATATACCGCTTGCTTTTGGAGAACAGGAGACAAGCATGAGGCGCTTCAAGTGGATAATAGAGAACAATGCTGCACAGGTCATACAGCCGGATATCCAGTATTTCGGCGGCTTTATAAGGACAACGAAGGTTGCAAGGATGGCAGCCAGAGCCGGAAAGCCCATAACCCCCCATATTTCCGGCGGCTTCTCTTATGTATATGTGCTGCATCTGGCTTCATACATACCGAATATAGGGAAGTTCCAGGAGCATAAAGCCGGATTCAAGGAGACTTGCAGGCTTTTCAATCCATACCTTGAGCTAAAGGACGGTACAATTAAGGCTCCAACAGGTCCGGGTCTTGGAATGGAGCTTGACGGCAGCCTTCTCAAAAAGGCGTACAAAATATAAGATATTTGTATTCCGGAGCTTTTTTTGGTATACTTTTCATGGATGAAAACTTCACGGGAAGGAAAATACAGCGGATAGGGGTAGAACAATGAGCAGGTGTTCTTTTGGAATTTACAGGTATTGGCCTTTATTTCGGATTGAATGCAATGGTCGGCAGGCTTACCGGAAGGAGCGGCAGTACTAAAATGGCTTTATTGGGAGCGGCATTCCTGGCTGTTCTTTTTTTGATTACCGATATCGTTTTATACTATTTCACATAGAATTCAAATACTAATAAATATTCGGGAGAGTGGTTTTCAATGGAGAGAATACTGATAACTTCAAGGATAGCCGATAAGGGGCTTGAAGAGCTGTTTAAACTGTACCGGATGACACATTCGGAAGTAGAGGTAATGCAAAGAGATGAGGTATTAAAATGCATACCGCAATATGAATGTATAGTACCTGTCAATGTCAGAGCCGACAGGGAATTGATCGATACTGCTGCCAATCTGAAGCTGATCAGCTGTTATGGAGCAGGCTATGATAATGTCGATGTGGGTTATGCCACTTCAAAGGGGATTATGGTCACGAACATACCCGATTCTGTTACCGAGGCTACTGCAGAGCTCGGCTTCGGTTTGATGCTTTCGCTGGTAAGAAGGATTTCCGAGTGTGACAGGAAGCTAAGGAGCGACAGCAATTTCGAATGGGGTGTAATGAAAAATCTGGGAAATACGCTGTATGGAAAGACACTTGGAATCATAGGAATGGGAAGAATAGGCAGAGCGGTGGCAAGAAGGGCCAAGGCGTTCGGCATGAGCATAATTTATTACAACAGAAGCCGTTTAAGTCCGGAACTTGAAGACGGAGCGGTGTATAAAACTTTTGACGGGGTACTTGAAAATTCGGATGTTGTTTATATAAGTACTCCATTGTCAGAAGGTACCCGGCATATGATCGGAGAAAAAGAGTTCGGAAAAATGAAATCTTCAGCTTTCATTGTCAACACTTCCAGAGGGGCGGTAATTGACGAACAGGCAATGGTTAAAGCTTTGGAGACCGGGAGAATAGCCGGGGCCGGACTCGATGTTTTTGAGAAAGAGCCGGTTATAACACCCGCGCTTTTTAATATGGATCAGGTGGTCATGGCACCCCATATCGGAAGTGCAACCATAGAGACAAGGATATTCATGTCACAGGAGATGTCGAAGAACATCATTGACTTTTTTTCAGGCAGAATACCAAAATATGTCGTGAATCCTGATGTTATAAAGTAGCGGTATGCCGCAATTTATATGACTGTGTAATTCTACCTTGATTGAATCATTGAAATATGCTAAAATAATTATAAAGTTAAATTTACACAGGGGGGCTGGTTGTTCCAGCTGAGAGTAAGAAGGAATTCTTTGACCCTTAACCTGATCTGGGTAATGCCAGCGTAGGAAGTTGTTTGTGAATTGGGTTTTCAAAACATAAGTCTACGGACTTGTGTTTTTTTGTTACAGAGCAAAGGAGATGTTTTTATGAAAACAAAAAAACTTACTTATGCAGCACTTCTCACAGCAATCTGCGTGGTAGCAGGAAATTTTATCTACATACCTGTAGGTGCTTCAAAATGCTTCCCGGTACAGCATATTGTGAACGTTATTGCAGCTGTGACACTAGGACCTGCGTATGCCGTATCCATGGCATTCTGTGTTTCTTTGATCAGGAATATTTTAGGGACAGGCACGCTGCTGGCTTTCCCGGGTAGTATGATCGGTGCCTTTCTGGCTGCAATCCTCTTCAAGTATACGGGGAAAAAGTATCTGGCCGTTGCCGGCGAAATATTCGGAACCGGTGTATTGGGCGGAATTGTGGCCTATCCTGTAGCAGCATACATTATGGGTAAGAGCGTAGCCTTTTTCTTCTATGTGGTGCCTTTCCTTATAAGCACTACCGGTGGAAGCATCATAGCCTATATTTTGTTGAAGGCTCTCGAAATGTCAAAGGTTATTGATTTTAAGACAGATAACACAAGGAACGGCAATGCCTGACAGGTGTAATGAAGCTCTGGCCGGAGGATTTCAATGGGTACGGATATCAAAGCGACCATAATAGGATTATTAAGAGAAATAAAGGATAAAAAGCCTTTGATTCATCATATCACCAACTATATATCTGCAAATGACTCTGCAAACATAGTACTTGCCATAGGTGCCTCCCCCATAATGGCAGAGTATGCCGGGGAGGTTGAAGATGTGGTAGCCTGCGCTTCAGCACTTGTAATAAATATTGGAATGCTGAACGATGTCAAGCTGGAGGCCATGCTAAGAGCAGGGAAGACGGCAAACAAGCTTGAAGTGCCTGTAATACTTGATCCTGTGGGAGCCGGAGTATCCTCCTACAGGAAAGAGGCTTTAAAGGAGCTGTTAAAAGAGGTCGGATTTTCTGTGATAAGAGGTAATATAGCGGAGATTAAAGTCCTTTGTGGTATGGATTCGGCTTTAAAAGGAGTGGACTCCGACGAGAGGCATCCGGATGAGGGGAAGGCCGTCGCAAAACTTTTGGCCGGGTCGTTGAACACAGTGGTTGCAGTTACCGGCAAAGTTGACTATATTTCCGATGGGGAAAAGGTAGCTTCCATAGAAAACGGGCATGAAATACTTGCGAGAATTACCGGCGCAGGCTGTATGGCTACTTCCCTGATAGCAGCATACTGTGGTGTGACCAGGGATTATTTTGCCGCTGCGGTTGCGGGAATCGCCACCATGGGAATTGCGGGAGAAATGGGTTATGAGAAGCTTGGAACAGACGAAGGAAGCGGCAGCCACAAGGTTTATCTCATGGATGCCGCCTACCGTTTTTCAGGGGAAGATTTATTAAAAAGAGGAAAGATATATATACATCATGCGGGAAGCTGAATAGTAAATTCAGTACCGCTGCCTGTGGTGCTGTTTACCTTGATATCCCCGCTGTACAGGTTTACGATGTGCTTGACGATGGATAGTCCAAGGCCGGTCCCGCCCATACTTCTTGAACGGCCTTTGTCCACCCGGTAAAAGCGTTCGAATATCCTTGCCAGATGTTCCTTAGCTATTCCTATCCCTGTATCCTTGACCGTTATGATTATCTTACCCTCATATTTGTAAGCTTTAAGGGTCACACTTCCGTTTTCCCGGTTGTATTTTATCCCGTTGTCTATGAGGTTGATGAGCATTTGCTTTATTCTGTCCCTGTTTGCGACAATTTTGATATTGTCTTCTATTTCACCTATAAGTTTTATACCCTTTTTATCTGCTGAGTCTTTAAGTATCAGAAGAACTTCCTCGGCGATTGATTTAAAGTTATGTGTGCTTATATTTGAGTCCTTTTGTTTTGTCTCTATTTCTGAAAGCTGCAGTATGTCGTTTATCAGCATATACAATCTTTCTGCTTCTATATCGATGATTTCAAGGAATTTGTCCGCCACTTCACGGTCTTCTATCGCACCGCCCCTTAAGGTTTCGATAAATCCACGTATTGATGTAAGCGGTGTTTTTAATTCATGAGTGACATTGGAGACGAATTCCGTCCTTATCTGTTCGAGCTTTTTAACGTTGGTGATATCATTTATTACTGCTATACCACCGGAATTAAGGCTTCTTGAGTCAAGCGATTTTATGGGACTGGTATATACACGCAGGATCTTCTCTTCAGGACCGCTGACGATTATTTCATTGCTTAGAGGAGTGTTCTTTTCTATTGTTTCCTTTAAGAAATGGTTTATCTGGTGGTTCCTGATCAGTTCTATGATGTTTATTCCTATAACTCCCGGCCCGTTTTTAATTCCGAACATTTCACATGCAATGGAGTTGATAAGCATTACCTTATAGTTTGTGTCGACTGCTGCTATACCGCTTATCATACTGTTTATGATGGAGTCCACCTTGAGGTTCTTATCGGTCATTTCAGCGATCACCTCCTCAAGCTTGGCCGCCATCCTGTTGAAGGACACGGCAAATTGTGAGAATTCATCTTTTGCATTAATATTAACCCGCTTTGAATAGTTGCCCATGGAAATTTCTTTTGTTGCAGCAATTAACTCGTTTATGGGCTTTGTGACAGAAGACGAAAACTTGAGTGCCAGAAGTGTGGTAAGGATTACCCCTGCCAGTATGCCTATGAGTGTGTAATACCATATGGCTCTGTCTATATTTTTTAACTGGATCAATGGAACGGAAATCCTGATAACAACTTTAGGCGTGTCGAAGGGTACCGCAATATAAAGGAAATTCATTTTCAGGGTTTTGCTGAAACGGACATCGCTTCCTGTTTTGCCTTGAATGGCCTCCTGAACTTCCTTGCGATTGGAATGGTTTTCCATTTCACGGTAGTCTGTATCTGATTCACCCAATACATTGCCGCTGTAATCTATGAAGGTAATACGCGTGCTTGATTTTATCTGGGATGAGTTTGTGTAGGAAGAGGATGCGTCCAGCAATTTTGCATAATTGACTGCTATTTTGTTGTAATCCACTTTATTGCCGGCGGCTATCTGCTCTGAAATATTATATTTTATGAGGTTGGCTGAGTTTTTCAGTTTTTCTTCAACTTCGTTTTTATAAAACCTTTGAGTCAGTTCAGAAGTAAAAAATCCTGTTACAGACACACCTATTACTATGAGTATAATGTAATACAGGAATATTTTTTTCTTCATACTATTTGCTTTCCTTGTCGTTGAATTTATACCCTATACCCCTGATGGTCTCGATGTATTGGGGATTGCTGTCATCGTCCTCGATTTTCTGCCTTAAATATCTGACATGAACGTCAACAGTCCTTGTCTCTCCATAATAATCGAAACCCCAGATTTTTTCAAGCAGCAGCTCCCTTGACAACACCTTGCCCTTGTTCAGGATAAGAAGTTTTAGAAGTTCAAATTCCTTAAGGGGCATTTCCAACAGCTTCTCACCCTTGTAAACCTCACGCCTTGTACAGTCAATGGTTATATCCCCATATTTGATTATATCCATTTCCGTTGAGATGGAGCTGTTCACCCTTCTGAAAATGGCCTTGACTCTGGCGACAAGCTCCCTTACACTGAAGGGTTTGGTCATATAATCGTCTGCACCAAGCTCCAGACCCAGTACCTTGTCAAACTCTTCACTTTTTGCAGTCAGCATTATTATTGGTACATTTTTTGAACGCATATCCGACCTCAGCTGTCTGCATACTTCCAGGCCATCTATGCCGGGGAGCATGATATCCAGTATGAAAAGATCGGGGATTGTGTTTTTATATTCCTTAAGGAGGGCTTCGCCGCTTTCAAACGTTACCACGTGATAGCCGTTTGCTTCAAGGTTATATTTGATCAACTGCTGAATGTGTGTTTCATCCTCAAGTGCAAATATCAATTCTTTTGGCATTGTTCCACCTTCTTTTGGCCGTATGGCTATTCTTCAGTCTTCGGAGGTTCTACGAAAGGGTTGTTCTTCCTGTCGTCCTTGTCCAGATGCCTTGCAAGATGTTCATGGGCCCCTGTGACATTGTATACGACCCATTCACTGACATTTGTGGCGTGATCACCCATCCGTTCAAGGTATTTTGCAATAAACATGAGATCGGTTGCCTGCTCTATTGTCTGGGGGTCGTTTTTCATAATATTTATGAGTTCGAGTATTATCTTTGAAAACAGATCGTCGACATCATCATCGCTGTCGCAAACAGCCTGGGCAAGCACGGCGTCCTGGCGGATATAAGCGTCTATGGACTTGTTGACCATCTGTTTGGCCAGCTCAGCCATTTTTGGTATGTCTATCAAAGGCTTAATATATTTTTCGTTCGCCATTCTTATGGTTATTTCCGCTATATCCGATGAATGGTCGGCTATT
>CALMWN010000158.1 GCA_937873555.1 uncultured Clostridia bacterium | reverse complement strand
AAGTTATTACTATCTGTAAAATTCCCATTTTTCTTCAACCTCCTATGAGTTGCCCTTTATAACTATGGCGTTTTCATTCAGAACTTTCCGGGATTAATCAATACATAACCCAGGTACAAAAATAATAATATCGTTATAATCAATAAAACTGTCATATTTATTCCTCCATTTACTTACTTACCTGTTTATTACACCAGTTTATAAAAAATACAACAAAACCAAAGCAAACTAAAAGCGTAGCCAGAAAAATCATATCCAGCATTCCTAAAACCTCCTGTGAACGGAATTCATTCGTAAAACAATACCTGTTCCCGTTATTAACAACCTTAAAAGAAGAATGAGGATGTTCCCCTGTTCGGTTTCTTATATCCCCTCATTTTAAAATATATTGCAAAAAAAGCAATCACTTCTTGCCGCCAAAATTATTATTTCACGACACAGGTAATTATAGTCTCATTCTTTTTTTTTCTAAAGTTTAAAAGACTTCAATGTAAATCATTGCTCTGTTTATTAAAAACAATCAAAACAATTTAGCTCATTCTTTCATAGCAAACCCTTTTATTCTCTCGTTTAGGTTATAGTCCAGTTCATTGATTTTACATCTGTAAGCTTCTATACTTAACCTATAAAAGCACTAATACCGGTTTTAGGAGAATATTTATGTTTAAATCTTTAAAAAGCAGAATTTCTTTAGTTTACCTGAGTTTGGTTGTTATGATTGCAATTGTCGGAACTGTATCGGCAATCAATCTCTATAGATTGACCGAGGCGATTGATGGACTGATGACTGCCAATTATAAAAGTATCAATGCCGTAACCAACATGCTGGAAGCTGTTGAAAGGTTGGACAGCGCCGCTCTTATATATATAAACAACGACAAGCAGAAAGGCCTGGATATTTTCTCGGAAAACAACAAAGCCTTTACAGAGTGGTTTGAGATTGAGAAAAATAATATTACCGAATCCGGTGAAAGAGAACTTGTATACAATACGGATGAATATTATACCAATTATATGAAGGAATTTCTGCAGCTGCAGGAAATACGGAACAGCCATGGCTTGCAGCCTGCACTTGATTTTTATGCTTCAACCCTCTTCCCGGATTTTATAAAATTAAAACAGGAAATGAAGTCCTTGTCAGTATTAAATGAGAAGGCAATGTTTAGTGGAAAGACAAAGGCTACTGAAAATGCCAAACACTCCATGTATTTTATACTTTTCCTGACTTCATTGGCAATTATCGGAGGTTTTCTTACAGCACGGTTCTCGACAAACCGTTTTTTAAAGCCAATATATTCACTGACGCAAACAATGAAATTGGTAAAAGCCGGAGATCTGAACCGGCAGGCAAACATTATGTCGCAAGACGAAATTGGCGAACTTGCCCAGGAATTCAACAACATGACAAAAAGGCTTCAGCAGTTCGAACAAAGCGCGTTGAGAAAACTTATGGCAGAGAAGAACAGGTTTATTACCATAGTCAGAAACATTTCCGACCCTTTGATCGTAATGGATTCAAATTATAAAATAGTGCTTCTGAATAACGCCAGTGAGTTATTTTTCAGCATAAGCGAAGAAAAGTCATCCGGCAGGCATTTTCTTGAAATAATCCGGAACGGTGAATTATTCGACCATATTTCATCAGCTTTTGAAGCAAAGGAAGAGCATAAGGGAAAAATAATCTTTATAAAATCTGATGATGAAGAATACTACCTGAACGTAGTTGTTACTACTGTAAAGGATCTTGAGAAAAATTCCATCGGAATTATTGTACTGCTGCAGAATGTAACGTCTCTCAAGCAGCTTGAAAAGTTAAGGACAGAATTTATAGCAACAATATCGCACGAATTCAAGACCCCGCTCACTTCGATAATGATGGGAACGGATTTGTTGTTGAACGGAGGTATGGGAGATTTGACAGATGATCAAAAAAGCATTACAGCTGCTATAAAAGAGGATGGCGAAAAGCTTTCCAACCTTGTCAGCGACCTTTTGGAATTGTCAAAGGTAGAATCCGGAAAAGCGATATACCGGATTCTACCTTGTTCAATCTCTGTAATTATCGAAGAATCCGTAAAACAATTCTATCAACATGCAGAGAAAAAAAATGTAACCTTGGATTTCAATGCCGATGAAGATCTGCCAAAGGTTTTGGCAGATTTCGAAAAAATAACCTGGGTGCTTAACAACTTAATTTCCAATGCTTTGAAATATACAAGCATTGGGGATGATATACTGGTCAGTGCTTTCGTGCAAGGGCATGAAATGCATATTTCCGTTAAGGACTCCGGAGTTGGGATACCGGATGAATACAAGGACAGGATATTTGACAAATTTGTACAGGTTAAGGGAAATGATCTGGAAGTACGCGGAACCGGACTGGGACTCTCAGTTGCAAAAGAAATAGTCGAAGCACATGGAGGCAGGATTTGGTGTGAGAGCAAACTCGATCTGGGGAGCTGCTTTACGTTCACTTTAAAGCTAAGCAGATAGGGGGAATTCCGAGTGAAAAATGTTTTAATAATCGATGATACTAAAAATATCAGGTTGATGCTGACAAAGTGCCTTGAACTGGAGGGTTATGATGTAACTACTGCAAATGACGGGAAGGAAGCAATTGAACTTTTTAGGACTAAAAAATTCGACCTTGCCTTTCTAGATATCAAGCTGCCGGAAATAAGGGGAACTGAAGTATTAAAACGTATCCGCGAAATGGGAGTGGATACCCCGGTGATAATTATTACTGCCTATGGCACGGTAAAAAACGCTGTTGAATGTACGCATATGGGCGCAGTCGCATATGTCCAAAAGCCGTTCAGCGCAGAAAAGATAAAATCCATCCTGCAGGAATTGTATCCCAACCTTTCAACCGATAACAACTCAAACAACATTGACAAGTATCTAAGTCAGGCTGACGGACTGATAGGACAGAATATGTTTAATGAGGCTATAATAATTCTTAAGAAAGCAATTTCTTTTGAACCGGCCAATGCAGAGGTTATGCATTTATTCAGCAAAGCGTATGAAGGTATGGGGAACTTGGATTATGCAGACAAATTCTACAAATCATATTTGCTCTTTTCCGGCAAGTAAGTCCGGCAGTATTCTTATTTTTCAAGAACTAATCAATATTTCCTTTACTTCTAATGCCTCTTCATGGATAATAGTAATAAAATTACACCCGTAAGATTTTGTGGAGGTAAATATGGATTCATACAGGTTTGACACACATGTCCACACTTCTGAAACAAGCTTGTGTGGAAGAGTTGATGCTGTCACCCTTACCCGGCTGTACAAACAGTCAGGGTATCAGGGAATAGTCATCACAGACCACTATTATGGTGAATACTTTGAAACCATGAGCACAGACAGTTGGAAGGAAAAAACCGATGTGTTTCTTGAGGGATACAGGAATGCATTGGCTGAAGGTAACAAGATAGGCTTGAATGTACTCCTTGGAATGGAGATACGTTTTAATGAAAACTCAAACGATTATCTTGTCTACGGGATGGATGAAAACTTTTTATATGACAATCCAAAGCTTTATGAGCATACCCTGCAAAGCTTCAAAGAGTTCATCAGGGGCAGAGCCCTGCTTTTATACCAGGCCCACCCCTTCAGGATATGTGTGGAACCTGCAGATCCCGCTTTTCTTGATGGTGTCGAAGTGTATAACGGCAATCCCAGACACGACTCCCAAAACCACCGTGCACTTGAATATGCGAAAAAAAATCGACTTAAAATGTTATCCAGCTCTGATTTTCATCAAATGGACGATCTGGCACGGGGTGGAATCATACTGCCGGAAGTTCCAAGGACTTCTGCAGAGCTGGCTGCGCTGCTGAATGAAAATAAAGTGATGAAGCTTTTGTCAACATAGGAATATGGCACCAGGAATCGGCTCCCCTCATGCCATGCGCCTGTTTTTCATTATTTTATTCTGTATTCCAAAATTTTTGTTTGAGTATCTTCATTTTGTGATATATAAATATTAAACCTTAAGGTTCATATATATCCCAATTACCTTTGAAAGGACTGAGTCCATTGAAAAAGTAGTAACGGGCATTCGCCCAGGGTAATGGAAAGTGAGTCAGGCAAGTGAAAAATGAAAACAATGAGACCTGTACAGCTGATGCAGGGTAACGGCCGGATCAATAAGTTGAATATCCGGCCGTTATACGTTTATGTTTAGAACCGTCACATTGCCAGTTTCTTTGAAATGAAAATGTAACTTTATATGTTGACTTCCCTGATGTAAAATATTAACATCAACAAATGGAGGTCAAAACATGAAGCCTATACGAAATTCCGCAAAAGCCCTTATAGTAAAGGATGGTAAATTGCTCTGCACAAAAAATGAAGATATGTTTGGTACATTCTATCTCCTGCCGGGCGGAGGTCAGGAAAAAGGGGAAACCTTGCAGGAAGCACTGAAAAGGGAATGCATGGAAGAGATATCGGCGGAGGTTGATATAGGAGAACTTAAATTTATAAGAGAGTATATCGGAAAAAACCATGAATTCAAGGAGTGGGACTCCGAAATCCATCAGGTTGAATTTATTTTTGTTTGTACCATCAAGCCCGGAAGCAAAATAGGTAACGGTATTGTCCCGGATAGCATGCAGACTGGTGTGGAATGGCTTGAAATCAGCAATCTCGGCGCCTGCAGGCTGTATCCGAAAACCCTGTCCACTCTGGTCTCAAGTGATGGCGGTTTTAGCGGCAAAATATACCTTGGTGATACAAACTGACCTGCTCATTGCATCAGATTTTATTGTGAAACTAAGTTTTCACAGGATATAAAGCGTAGTATAATGTGATTATACTATCTGACCGTAGAGATAGATAAAACAATAATAGATTGCTGGGAAGTTTGATTTTGTTTAAAGACTTCATTATAGATGCAGGAATGTTAGTTGCCTTTGTTAGTATCTGTTATCAGATTTTCAGGAACTCCGGATTAAATTCTTTTTTGTCACTCAAGTATAGGATTTTGTCCGGAGGTATCTAATGTCCGTCAATTTGACTCATTGTATAACACCGTTATTGATAGTGTGCGGCAAAAAAGAGAAAGAGTTTCTCTGCTATATATAGATATAGATTTTTTTAAAAAGGTAAATGATAACTATGGTCACAAGGAAGGCGATATTGTACTGAAAAAATTGGGGGAAATTTTATCAAAAACCTGCCGGGATGTTGATATTGTTTCAAGAAATGGCGGTGAGGAATTTTCTGTTATTCTGGTAAATTGCTCCCCCAATATGGCTGTTGAAATTGCTGAACGCATCAGAAAAACTATTGAAATCACACCAATTTATTTATCCAACAACATTAAGATTAATATTACGGTGTCGATTGGAATTTCATCATACCCTGACCCGATAAACGATTTAGAAATTCTAAGGGAGAAAGCGGATGAAGCGTTATATAAAGCTAAACATGCAGGAAGAAATAAAGTAGTCCTTTCAAATTTATACAATTTTTCACAATATAACAGTCAGGAAATAGTGTTATGGGGCCTTAAAAGGCCCTATAACCGATAAATGTACAAATTCAATATAGGCCCCAACTCATCCCCTACCCTTTCCCGTTGCCTGAATCTGAAAAACCCTGCCAGTCTTTACCTGCATAGAAATTGTACCAGGAGGATTTCCCATAAAAATCCCAATTGCAGGGCCTTATATAGCCTTCACCGAGCTTCGATTCCTTTTTGTCGTATTTCATCCGCTCATAAGCCCTGACATAAATACACTTTCTCTCATTCGGGTAGACCTCACACCATCCATTGAAGCTTCCCCCGCAAGGACCGTTTCTCTGTTCCTTCGGGCACTGGGACATGGGGCAGAGATAGCCCCTCTCCAGCATGGCGCAATCACCGCAGGTGCGGCAGTCGTGTGTCCGGCGCTTTATCCAGTATTCAAAGCCGGTGAAAAATTTCTCCCCGGCGCCACCATGAGAAGAAATAATCATTTTTTTCATTACGGGATAAAGGAGTCCTTCTTTTGTGAAAAATACATGGTGAATCACTTCAAAAAACTTATATGCTAGCGAGAATGCCTTCGATCCCGTTTTTTCAGTATCAACAGGCTTGTTTGTACCAAGCCCTGTGTCCTTGTCCTTTTCAAAGTAATAGAAACCGCCTTTATTGCAGGCGGTGAATTCCTCCGCTGCATCCTGCCAGTTTAGGCTCAGCTCTTCCCCTTTTCCGATGATAAACTCAACATCCTGGTATTTCAAGCCATGGCCGCTGATGTTCACCCCGTCATACTTAAGTCCCTTCAATACAGCATATAACTTTGCAGCCCAAAGCAGCTGCCTTTCCTTCGAATTACCATACTGCTGCTTTTCTTCTTCAAGCATTTTCAGCATTTCATCAGTAACTACACATCCCGGAACAAGATTTCTATTCATTACCTTTGCAACACCTGCAGACAATATGAAGATATTTCCAATCAAAGGTACGCTAAGGTTATTTAGCTGCATGTACCTGCGCAGTTCATCAAACCTCCTCGGATCATAGCCAAGCTGTGTAATTATGAATTTTGCACCGCTTCTTATCTTCTTCCGGAGTTTGTAAAACTGTGGAATCAGCTCGGCTTCAGTGTTCTTGAAAGGAGAAACAACCGCTCCGGCAAAGAAATTGGCAGGTTTTAATGTGATTGGCCCCTTGGGGGCTGCTATGACTTCTCCTTTATTCATTGATTCAATCAGCCGGAGAGCCTGTACGGAATCAATATCAAAAACCGGCTTGGACCTCCCGGTATAACCGTCCGTGGGATAATCCCCCGTCATGACCAGAAGATTATGCAAACCTGCCCTTTCCAAGGCGTAAAGCTCGCTTTGCATTACATTCCTGCTCCTGTCCTTGCAGGTGAAATGAATCAATGGCTCTATACCCAGCCTGCTCACTTCGGCTGCTATGGAAGATGCAAGCATGGCAGGTTTGCCTCCGGGATTGTCCGTAATTGTGATAGCATTTATTCTGCCACCCTTTGCAGCCAAATCCGCCATTTTCAACACATTTTCCTGGGAGTCTTCCAAAGCACCCCTGCCGGGAATTATTTCCCAGGACACTGAAAGTATATCGGGATTTAATAATGCTTCTTTAAAAGATAATTTTTCCGGACTCATAACACAGCACCCTTTGCTACGTATTTCAGAAGTTTAAGACATGTATGAGCATTCTACCATTTATAATGTATTATAGCACCGGAATTTAACAAAATCATCAGAATATTTCGTCATTTATTGTACTTATTAGTACCACTTTGTATAATGGGGGCAGTCCTTAAAAATAACCTTTATCCAGACTGCATCAAGCTTATAATCTTCATTGTACAAATTTGGGATCGCTTTACATTTTCATTAGTTGACAAATGTCCCCTGTTAATATAAAAGTGATATTATATTTCTGAGTTTCTTAGTCTAAAAATAAAAGGATTTTTTCGGCAAAAATGCAGATGACAGAGTTGAAATAGAGGCTCAACTTTGAAGTGACCCCCTATTGGTATACAGTTTGAGGACAGTAAATTTAATGAATTTTCGATTTTTTAAATAAAGTTTATATAAAGAAGCATTCTTGAAACAAAGCTGACATATTTATTGATTCAGTAAATCTTATTATTTTCCCTTCTCCAAATTCAGCAATCTCTTTTTCAGTTCAAGTCCTCCTCGGTAGCCTGTAAGCGAACCGTCAGCGCCGATGACACGGTGGCATGGAATAAATATCGGGATGGAATTGCGGTTGTTTGCAAGCCCGACAGCTCTTGCCGCCTTCGGCGAACCGATTTTCTCCGCAATTTCCTTATAAGTAGCTGTTTTCCCATAGGGTATTTCGCAAAGATTTGTCCAAACCTTTTTCATAAAGTCTGTGCCGGCAGGGGCAAGAGGCAGCGAAAACTCTTTCAACTCTCCTGCAAGATAGCTTTTCAGCTGCCGCGCAGCTTCTTTAAGTACAGACGTTTCACATATCAGCAAATCTTTTGGCAGCTCGTCATTTTCAAAATACAGATTGGTAATTTTTCCATCCTTTTCGGCTATTCCAATTTTACCTATTTCAAATTCATAGAAATACGCAGTCACTACAAGCCACCTCCATTTTTCAAGCAGTTTTCTTATTGCAGAATGTACCCTTTCTTCAGTACGTGCGGGGCAGGCATCATGTATTGACATTTCCATACCGTTATAATCGGGGAAAGGATATAATTTATAGGAAAGCTGTTTATACTTTCAATCATCAATTACTATTTGGAAGGAGACTGTATTATGAAAGAATATCCTGTCCTGATTTATCCGGTCTGTCACATTCATACATGGATTATAAGACTGAACGCGGGAAATTGAATTTCCCTGATTTTTCCGAACTGCAAAAAGCTATAGAAACTTTGGACAATGCTTTCGTTGAGATGGTTGCTTCATTGTCTGATGAAGATCTGAGCAGAACCGTCACCTTCACCACGACTCGAGGGACGGCAGAATATGCGCTGTGCATATTTATCATGCAATATGCAAATCACGGAACACACCACAGGGGCCAGATTTCGCAAATTCTGGATGAAATGGGCGTAGAAAATAATTTTTCAGGCATCGCCCCGAAATATGACTGACACATAGCAGGGGATAGTTATACTGTCCCCTGCCAATAATTGCTATTTCATTCTTATCGAATATGCACGCTTGCCGTCCGAATCAAGGGTCAATATGTTTTTACCCTCAATTACTGTAGCCTTTCCATTCACCTCTAAGGTTGCAAATGCAAAGTTATTGACTAGCAGCCTGAAATTTCTGTCCGATTCTGAAATCTCTACAGTAACTCCGTCATCAGCTGTCATTCTTATAGTAATCGCTTCTCCCGCATCGTATATGGTGAACAGGTTTGTGCCTATTATCGGATACAGGTCTAGTGTTATGGTATCAAGCGGTTTTTCATTCACGTATTGCATTACCGGCCCCATGGGGATAATCGCATTTTCGCGGATAAATAAAGGCAGTATGTCCAGAGTAGCGTCATATGTCATCCACTGTCTTCCTGCTATCTGCCGTTTTGTCCAGTAGTCCGTCCATAGCCCTTCAGGCAGATATATCGTAGCCCTGTCATCCTCATTCATTACAGGGGCTACCAGTATGCTGTCGCCAAACAGGTATTCCCAGTCTATACCTGCCACCGTAGGATCTCCGGCATATTCCATAACAAGTGCCTTGTGCATCGGCAGGCCTGTGTTCACAGCCTTCACAGCCTCGGAATAGATATACGGCATCATTTGATACCTTAATTCCGCATATTTTTTATAGATCACTTTGACTTCCTCACCGAAATCCCAGGGTTCCCTTGTAAAGAATCCATGCGCTCTTGCATGGGAGCAGAACATCCCAAATTCAACCCAGCGTGCAAAAAGTCTTGGATTGCTCTCGAACCAGAACCCTCCGATATCACTCGTCCAGAAGGGAAATCCGCTTATGCCGAGGCTCAGGCAGCCCTTGAGTCAAGACGCCATGGCGTGCATATCGGTGCCTGCATCGCCGCCCCAGTGAAGCGGGTATCTCTGTGAGCCTGCCCATGCGCTTCTTGCCCATATCAATGCATTTTCCTTTCCCAGTACCTCTTCCGTTATTTCATACACCACCTTGTTGTACAGCAGTGCATACAGATTATGCATTTCTCCTCCGCTGACGCCGCTGTAGCTGAAGAATGGCGGCGCTGATTCACCGAAATCCACTTTGATTGCTTTGATGCCAAGCTCCAGCAGTGGCTTTAAAAGTTTGTTCTTATACCATTCCACGGCCTCCGGATTGGAGAAATCTATGATCCCATGCGGATACTGCATATCTCCGTCAGGTGCAGACGCAAAGTATCCCTTGCTTACTCCCTCATCGTAAACTTCAAAAGACTCCGTTCCTCTTTCTATGTATGGAAGCTGCCACAGGGAAATCT
>CALMWN010000157.1 GCA_937873555.1 uncultured Clostridia bacterium | reverse complement strand
CTTCGAGAGGACTTATGTGAGCTTATCAATTTCCAAAGTGATATGCAGATTGTGGGTGCCGCCGGCAGCGGCAGTGAAATCAGCAAACTGGCCGTTGAAAAAGACTGTGACATCATTTTAATGGATATAGAAATGGAAAACTTGAACGCTGGCATTGTTGCGGCTGAAAAGATACGCGAGAAAAAACCGAAGCAAAAAATAATTTTTCTAACTGCCCATGAAACGGAAAATATGATTTTTACCGCAATGGGTACTGGCGCTGTTGACTATGTGGTCAAGGGCAACAGTGATACAGATCTGCTGCGGCACATTCGCAGTGCTTTTGAGGGAACACCCATCATGGAGGCGAATATTCAATCAAAGCTTATGCAGGAGTATTCAAGACTTCGCAGATCGGAGCGCAGCCTTCTGTTTTTTATTGAGAACGTTTCGCACCTGACCACTACAGAGAGGGAGTTGATTCGTTTATTGCTGCAAGGGAAAAAAGTACATGAAATTGCAGAAATTCGTTGTGTGGAGATTGTTACGGTTAAAACGCAGATCAAAAGCCTGCTTCGAAAATTCGGATGCAGAAGATATAAAGAAATTGTGCGAATGATTCAAGATTTGAATATATCACATTTATTTTGAAATGAGAAAGGAGAATGTAAAGTGCAGGAAAATTATTTCAACTACACAAAAGAGGAGCTGCAAAGCAGCCCAAAGATTCCGCTTGTCATCCTTCCTGAGAATAAAGATGTGTTTGCCGCAATGGCGCAGGAAATGGTGGATGAGATTGTGAAGAACAATGAACTGGGCAAAAGAACGGTGTTTATTTGCCCGGTTGGACCTGTGGGGCAATATCCCATCTTTGTAGATAGGGTCAATAGCAGGAACATCAGTCTTAAAAATGTCTATTTTATAAATATGGATGAGTATCTTGACGATCAGAAACAGTGGATTGACAAGGACAATAAGCTGAGTTTCCGCGGCTTCATGGATAGAGAGGTTTATGGCAGGATCAAACCGGAGATTGTCATGCCGGAAAGCCAGCGCATTTTTCCGGATCCTGAAGATACGAAGCGCATCCCGAAACTGATTAAAGAACTGGGTGGTGTTGACATTGCGTTCGGCGGCATTGGCATTAATGGCCATTTGGCCTTTAATGAACCACAGGATGAGCTTTCACCCGAAGAGTTTTTAAAGCTTCAGACCAGGGTTCTCGAAATTTCTAAAGAAACCAGGGCAGTAAACTCTATCGGAGATTTGAACGGTGCGGTGGATGCCATGCCACACTATTGTGTTACGGTAGGGATCAATGAGATTTATTCAGCCCAAAAAATTCGGCTGGCCTGCTTCCGCGACTGGCACCGTGCAGTGGTGCGTAAGGCATGTTATGGAGAAGTAAGCGCACATTTTCCGGTAACACTGATTCAGAATCATCCTGATGCAAAAATCTCCATTACCGATTTTGTTGCAAACCTCACGTAAGAGAAACAGAACAGTTTTGCATCGGGCTCATAAGATTTATATCCGATTCGGCAGTGACCGCACAGGTAATGACGCATTATAACTGCTTTTGTGGCCTTACAGCCATTCCAAATCACCTTGTCCAAAATAGAAATTGTGGAGGAGAACGCGTAATGGAAAATCTGTATATAAGGGACGGACTGGTCTTAGTCCATGGAAAGTTTCAGAAGGTCAATGTCATCGTAAAGGATGGAAAAATCAGCGGAATTGAAGAGGAGTACATTAATGCTGAGGCATTTCCGGAACTGCATGCAGAGGGAGGCAGGGTGGTTCCCGGCTTTTTAGATATTCATACGCATGGCGGCGCAGGAGTGGATGTGAACGCCGCAACAACAGAGGATATCGGTAAAATCAGCCGTTTTTTTGCTTCTAAGGGAACCACCGGATGGTTGGCGTCGGTACTGACTGATACCGAAGAACAGACACTTTGGTGTATCGAACAAATTACGAATGCAATGAATAATGGTACGGACGGCGCACAGGTCCTGGGTATCCATTTGGAAGGTCCATTTCTTTGCTCTGACTATAAGGGCGCGATGCCGGAGCATCTGCTGCGAAAGCCGAATGTCTCGCTATTTAAAAAATACCAGGAATCCGCCGGGGGGAGAATCAAATATATCACTGTTTCTCCGGAGGTAGAGGGAACCCCGGAATTTATTAAGAAAATCCGGGACATGGGTGCGGTCATTTCCATCGGACATTCGGGTGCTGATTACGACACTACAATGGAGTGTATTCAAAATGGTGCGGCAAGTTCAACGCATACTTTTAATGCGATGAAGCTGCTGCACCAACATTTTCCGGCAATTATGGGCGCCGTGCTGGAGTCGGATATTTACTGTGAGGCAATTTGTGACGGAAGACATTTGCACCCGGGTGTGGTTCGTCTATTACTAAAGGTTAAGGGAATGGACAAAGTGATTGCTGTTACGGACAGCATCATGGCATCGGGGCTGCCCGACGGGAAATACAAGCTCGGCGTAAACGATGTGGAGGTAGTTGATGGGGATGCAAAAATAGCCGGCAGTGGGACACGTGCGGGCAGTACCCTTACCACGGAAACCTCGCTTAAAAATCTTGTAAAGTTTACAGGAAAGGGCATAGAAGAGCTGATTCCTCTTCTTACCATTAACCCTGCGACATTGCTGCATCTGGAAGATCGTAAGGGTTCCATCTCGATAGGTAAAGATGCGGATATTGTAATATTGGATGATGCATTGAACGTTACTGCAACCATCATCGGCGGCAAAAAGGTTTATTAATCAATTACAGAGGAAAAGAAATTCGTCCATTCAATTCCAGTATAATATATTATTAGATACCTTAAAGGTATGGAGTCAAGGGTGGAGCGATGCAAAAAAGCTAACACCAGATGGTTATGTGGGGAATCCTGCCAATAGTTAAAATTTTACGAAGTAGTTGTATTAATCGATAATAGATAGGCTTGTTATAAACATTAAAGTAAATTGAAGGAAGATATTTATGAAAGTTGGATATGCCAGAAATGTAGCAGTTGAATGGGTTATGCAACATGGTAGCAAAGAGGATAATTTTCTGGGGGCGTATTTTAGCGGCTCGATAGTAGGAATGCCTAATGATGCTGAACTTACAGAGTCCTCTGATGTAGACATCGTAGTTGTCTTCACATTGGACAAACCACAACATAAATTAGGAAAGTTCTTTTACCATGACGTTCTATTGGAAGTCACTTATCTGTCTTGGAATGAGTTATCTTCGGTAGAGGATGTTTTGACGTCTCATCACTTGGCAAGTAGTTTTAGGATAGATACAATCATTGCCGACCCTACTGGTAGTATACATAAACTGCAAGCACAGGTATCTCTTCACTTTACAGAAAAAGAATGGGTACGCCGCCGATGTGAGAACGTTCTAAATAAGATCAAGAATGGGCTTCGAAACATAAACACTTCCGCACCATTTTATGATCAGGTGACAGAGTGGTTATTTCCGACTGGGGTGACAACACACGTCATTCTCTTGGCTGCACTTCGTAACCCTACCGTGCGGCGACGTTATCTTGCTGTTCGTGAAGTACTCCTGGAATATGGGCATGTAGATTTTTACCAAAGTCTGCTTGATTTGCTTGGTTGCACGCAACTGACTCCCTCACGAGTAGAAGAACACCTTGACGAACTGGCTAAAACATTCGATACTGCTGTGGCTGTGTCAAAGACACCTTTCTTTTTCAGTACCGACATAACAGCCATAGCAAGACCAATCGCTATTGACGGAAGCCGTAGACTTATTCGAGCAGGTTACCACCATGAGGCAATCTTCTGGATTGTAGCAATATTTGCACGATGTCATAAAATTTTGGCTGCAGATGCCCCACTGGAACTGGTACGTGCAAATATACCAGCGTTTGAGGAGATGATGGCTGATATTGGTATTACCTCCACCCAGGATATCATCCATCGTGCTGAAGAGGTTATTCAATTCCTTCCAAGACTATGGGAAATTACCGAAGATATTTTGTTGAAAAATCCAAGTATTGTAAACAAGTAGAACAATCGTCAAAATGTTACCGAATCTCTTAACATAAAAAGAAATAGTTATTTCGCAAATTTTATATACTTGGTAGTACATATGTCTATTGCATATAACACCTTAACTTATGAATTTACAAAATATAACATAAGACTATAGTGTGACTTTATTTGATTTTATGGACAAATTGATATAAAAGTGATTGGAGAAAGTTATAATGACTGTTGAAAACTCACAATAGTTCTTTAATAAATCTTCTCCTCCATATTACGCGAAATTATTATTTCGTGTAATCAGTTAGTAATTTTTCACTCTTTTGCAGCTGCTTAAAATCAGTGAAGTAAAATTGCCCCTTTAAGATTCAATAATGCTTGATTTATGGTCTATTATGATGGTAATTTTGTTTCAATTTCATTTTTTATGATTTGGATAACGTCCTCTACTCCTTTATCAGTACAATCAACAGTAATATCTGAATATTTTTCATACAAGGGTACTCTTTGATTATATATGTCAATAAGGCTCTGTCCCTTATCCAGAACTATTCCTCTTGTCTTTATATTATTAATCCTTTTAATTATTTCTTCAATGCCTAACTTGAAGTAGATAATTGTACCTTTTTGTTTTAGATGCTCCATAGCTTTAGTACTATAAACAACACTTCCGCCGGTAGCGATAACTGTTTCTTTACAATCGAGTGAAAGTATGCACTTCTCTTCAATTGCAATAAATTTATTGATGCCTCCGGAATTAATTATATCCTGCAAGAGCATGTTTTCATTTTCCTGTATAATTAAATCAGTGTCGACGAAATGCATACCAAGCGTCTTGGCAAGGATAACACCTATTGTACTTTTGCCTGCACCCGGCATTCCGATAAGTACTATATTCTTCATTAAAACCTCCCTGTTAAAAAATAATTCGTCATTTAAAAAGGATTCTACTTCATGTACCATTCCTCCTGGACAGGAGAAGCATCCGCGAACAGGTCTGGATTCCTCTTGAGGAACGAGCTGGTCAAGTCAGCCATTCCTACCGCGTCACACAATACGCTTGCTGCATCTCCAATGTATCCCTTCCTGGCTATACCTGCATAAATAAAAGGAGCCTCCATTTTGTCATAGTTTTTTGAAACATCTCCAAATTTACTGTAATGACGTCGTAACGGCTTATCGATTATACGTCCATCGGGAGTAATTATTTTAAGCTTTTGATGTTTGTCTGTCAATCGTCCGGGAATGCGGTTCCAGTTTTCAACTCCATGCAAAAATGTATTGCTCTTCAAGCTGCATCCAAGAAAAAGGATTTTTGCTTTCCTGTCGTAGAGCTTTCCCATGCATCCTGTCCGGGGACAAGGCGTATCACCCAGCTCTTCTCCACTGACAAAACTTGCGGCGTCTTTGCCGAGAGCGGCTACCGAATGGGTCGGATGCCAAGAACGTACAACACCAGGTCGTTTTAGAAAAAGATTTGACAGGATACCGACACAGGAAGGTTCTGTCAAGGGATTAAAAACCGGGTATTTGTCGTTTATTTTTGCCCACGTATGCGTTGGGAAAATCAGCAGTCCTGGTTTCATATATTCGATGAAGGCATCCAGTACTGTATCGGCTCTATTCTCAACTTCACCAATAGACTTCATCGACGAATGAATCAGCAGCGTATCATCACGTTTAATACCGATATCAGATATGAAGTTTATCAAGTCAGTCTTTGTATACATTAGTCCACTATCTCCTTACTCAATAGAGTAAAAAAGCCATCTTCTTCAGATAGCTTTTGTTTTATTAATTGATTGAATTTTTATGTCATGATCAGTAATTTGTTCTTTAATATTTGCTACTTCATTAATAATGATATCCAGCTTTGTATGAGTAATATGATTATCATTTTTCAAAGCGCTTATATAAGATTCTATTCTGTCCAGCTTTCCCAGTTTTTCAAGAATTGACTTTAAAGTGTCTTCCATGATTATCCCTCCGGAAGTATTATATCATGAAATTGTAAAATTTATCTATATATTTGATGAAATTTGAGCTCATTTTTCTATTTTTCTACCTCTTTGATTTTTTATAGGCTTCCAAAGAACAGGTGTGTCAGAGAATTTATCTGCCGACACACCTGCTTTTTATACCTTTTTATACGTTTTTATACGTTTTTATACCTTTTCAAACCTTTCAACATTCAGAACGAAGATTGTGGCTCCTCCAACTTCTATTTCAATCGGGTAATTGGTATAAGCTTCAAATGCAATAGATGGATCGGTAATTATTTTTCTGCTTTTGGATTTCTTCTCAATCACCTGTATTACACTGTCTACCTTGTCATCATCCACGCCAACTAAAAGGGTTACATTGCCTGATCTTAGGAAGCCACCGGAAGAACAGAGTTTTGTAGTACTGAAACCGTTTTTCCCCAATTCGCTAACCACCTTATGTTCATCTTCTTTATGCACAATAGCCATAATCAGTTTCATTATTATTCCCCCTTTTATTTGTTACACAGGATTCATTATATATCTTTATTCTCTATTAGCTTTTATATACCACGAACGGGCTTGTCCCAATCCGAATTTTTGCAATCTCGATGATCTATATAAATATTATACAGGTGAAGAGCAAAAAACTAAAGTAAAATTTGTGTAAACATACAAAATTATATATTGAAGTATAACAATAGTTTCATCCCGTTTGACAACTTAAAACAGGTTATTATATACTAGGCTGGTGGACCTGAGATTATTCATTAAATGTACATGTTATTGAGGTTTTATGTATGGATTTTAGAAAATTTTCTTTGATTATAACAGTTGCACTTTCAGTATTCCTTTTTTTTGCAGGTTCTTTTCTGCTTGTATACTCAAGGCATTCGGTAAATAATGGGACGGACTCGCAAAGTACCATCAGCAGACTGCTCGATCCGATAAAACCGGCAGCTGATTCTGTAAACATACTGGTGCTTGGAGGAGACAATGTCGGCGCAAATACCGATACCATGATGCTTGTAAACTTCAATCCCTCAACCGCCGGGATGAATATTTTGTCTATACCCAGAGATACAAAGGTTTCCATCAAGGGCTCCTCTGTGCCCAAAGTCAATTCAGCTTATTCTGCAGGCGGTGAAAAAGAGGCTTTGGACATTGTAAGCCAATTATTAAAGGTCAGGATAAACTATTATGTCTATCTTGATACTACAGCTTTCAGAAAAATCATTGACGTTCTCGACGGTATGGATTATGACGTACCTGTGGATATGAACTATGATGATCCTCTGCAAAACCTTCATATACATTTGAAAAAGGGACCGCAGCACATGAACGGAGAACAGGCCGAGCGTTTTATGCGCTTCAGGCAGCCAAGCAGCTATAACAATGAAATAATGCAGTTTTACGACGGCAGTGACTTGAAAAGGATCGACGCACAGCAGAACTTCATACGTGAGCTGATAAGGCAGAAATCCAATATCAAATACATAAGCAGGGCGAACACCATAATAAATATTGTGTTTAAAAGTATAAAGACCGATATATCGTCAGACCAGGCCTTAAAGCTTCTGGCCAATATAAACAAGCTGAATGCGGCCGAAATCAACATGATGAAACTGCCCGGCACAGACAGCAATGAAGAATCCGGCTGGTATTTTATAATGAACAGGTCAGAAGCCGACAGCATCATCAGCCGTTATTTCGTTTCAGCCTCGGGCAGGAATAAAAAAGAGGATTCGAAGCCTTCCTCAAATACGCAGCAAAAGCCGACCGCTACCCCCGCTCCGGGAAACAGGGATGGTGAGAGCAGCAAGCCTGTCAGTAACGTCCCGGAAAACGGTAATGTTAACGAAGGTGCAAACCCTGCAGAAACCATGGCACGACCCGCAGGTACACCTGAAAGCTTTTCCAGGGATAATCCGTCAAACAGTGATACATCAATGCGTACTGCATCAGATTCAGTGCCATGAGAAAAATACTTGTAAAGGAGAAACAGCATGCTTACATTTATAGAACACATTATGGGTTATGTAGTAAAAATAATTAATGAGCTCGGGTACCTTGGCATAGCAGGAGGCATGTTTTTGGAAAGCGCCTGCATTCCCCTTCCCAGCGAGGTTGTACTACCGTTAGGAGGCTTCATGGTAGCAGGAGGAACAATTTCCATGCTTGGAGCAAACATAGCTGTCGCAGTCGGAAGCATGGCAGGCTCCCTGCTCGCTTACCTGGTCGGATATTACGGAGGAAGGCCTTTCATTTTGAAATACGGCAAGTACTTTTTCGTATCTGAAAAGCATTTTTACGAATCTGAAAAGACTTTCAGGAAATATGGCTCTGCAGCGGTATTTTTCGGAAGACTGCTGCCTGTTATTAGGACCTTCATATCATTACCTGCCGGAATTGCACGCATGGACATTAAAAAGTTCCTGGTTTTTTCACTTGTCGGAATGCTTCCGTGGAACTTCATACTGATTTTTCTCGGGTATAAATTCGGACAGCAGTATGAAAAAGTCATACGGCCGATTTTTCACAGGTTTGAGTATGCAGTTATAGGAGTATTCGTTCTGATAATAGCTTTCTTTATAGTGAAGCATTTTTCAGGCAAGAAGAGAAAAACGGCGTAATAATCAAAAAGGCGGGAAAAATTAATTTTCCTGCCTTTTTGATTATTATTAGGTCTGCAACATGTGAAGACAAAATTTTGCGAGACTCGATGTCGAGCAAATTTTATTGATTTTCAAAGAATTTCCTTCAACCATTCCACGAACTCATATGGTGTTTTAAACGCCTTGTCGGGATTCTCAACCATAAGCTCCTCACTGCCGGTTGAAGGATTGATGCTATTAAAACTGATCCGGGAACAAAACATTCTCAACCATAAGCTCCTCACTGCCGGTTGAAGACCAGAGAGCCAGCACGGACATTGTCCCGGCAGCCTTGCTTGCCTTTATGTCGGCAGCAAAATCTCCCACGTACATACCCTCGGATGGCTTTATTCCCAGTTTTTTCAGCGATAAAAGAATACCTTCGGGGTCAGGCTTCGGATTAGTTGTAGAATCACCGGCGAGAATTTCATCGAAGTACTGTCTGATATTAAGCTTTTCAAGTATGATGTCGGCTCCTCTCGTACTCCTTCCTGTGAACAGTGCCACTTTCAGTCCTTTTGCTTTGATAAAACACAGCAATTCAGTTATGCCGTCCATTGGTTTCACGAAGCTGTCGAAATTGTCTGAAAAGTGATTTAAATACATATCAGGACTGATTTCACTTTTATCGTTATCTACAAAGGTCTTGATAATTTCAGTATCCATCGGACCGAAATTATCAAGTATATACCTGTCTGTCAAAGTCTTGCCTGTAAGCTGTTTTGTGACTTCCTTCAAAGAATGCACCGTAAGCGGTATAGTATCTGTTATTGTGCCGTCAAGATCAAAAATTACTGCCTTTAATGTCATTTTGAATACCCCTTCATAATCATTGTTGATTTTCCCAAAATGCCTTGTATGCCTTGTAGCAAATGTATATATCTATTTTGCTTGTTATTTCAAAAGGAGAATGCATTGAAAGTATTGCAACACCGCAGTCTATCACATCAACCCCGAGATTGGCGACATACTGGGCAATTGTTCCTCCTCCACCCTGGTCAACCTTACCAAGCTCTGCAGGCTGCCATATTATTCCGTTATCATTCAGGATCTTCCGGAGCTCTCCTATGAATTCTGCGTTTGCATCACTGCCTCCTACCTTGCCCCGGACACCTGTATATTTTTGAATCACAAGACCCTTACCAAGATAGGATGCGTTTCTTTTATCCTGAACTCCTTCGTAATTGGGATCTACACCAGGATTTACGTCCGCAGACAGCATTTTAGAATTTGCCAGGCATTCCCTTGTCATCATTTCATTATAAGTCTCATTTCCAAGATAACATAATGACGCAATGAAGTTCTCAAGCAGGGTTGACTCTGCCCCGGTATTTCCAACACTGCCTATCTCCTCCTTGTCTGTCAGGATACAGACTGCCGTTTTGCTGATATTGTCCATATCAAGCAGAGCCTTGAGAGCTGTGTACGAACATACCCTGTCGTCCTGTCCGTAAGCTCCTACAAGGCTTTTGTCAAATCCCACATCCTTTGCCTTAAATGAAGGGACTATTTCCAGTTCCGCAGAGATAAAATCCTCTTCCAGAACCCCGTATTTTTCATGAAGAAGATTCAGAATATTGAGCTTCACCTTATCCTTAATCTTTTCATCATTATACGGAATGGACCCGAAGAGAAGATTAAGCCCTTCGCCTGTAATCCCTTCGCTCATTTTCTTCTGCATCTGGTCTGCCGCGAGGTGCGGCAAAAGGTCGGTTATTGTGAATACAGGATCAGTTTCATCCTCACCGATAACTACATTTATGGAGCTGCCGTCAGCCTTTACAATAACACCGTGTATGGAAAGTGGTATTGTCACCCATTGGTATTTTTTGATTCCACCATAATAATGAGTTTTCAGAAGAACCATTCCTGTGTCCTCATATATGGGGTTCTGCTTCATATCTATCCTGGGTGAGTCTATATGTGCACCGATTATGTTGACTCCCTCCCTGATTGGAGCTTTACCGATTACACCTAAAACCGCAGACTTTTTTCTGTTGATATGATAAACCTTCATCCCGGGCACAAGTTTTTTGTTGGATTTTCTTATTTGTTCCATACTTATAAAGCCATTTTGCTTTGCAAGTTTCTCAACCTCAGCTTCAAATTCCCTGTCTGTTTTGGCTTTATGAAGAAAGGTCTTATACTCCTGACAGAATTCAAAAGCTTTTGCTTTCTCAACTTCCTCTGTTTTTTCCCATGCATTTTTAAGCTTGAAATTTAATTTATCCAGCAGCTGCTGGCCCTGGGTCTTATTCTCATTCATTATGTATTACCTCCCGCTATGTCTATCGAATATTATATACAAATATGGCTTGTAAATAAATACGGATACTTTATTTTTTCAACTTATTTTACATATTATCCGTTCATATTACTCAAGAATAATATTGTTTCGTTTTGAAAAAAATTAGAATTTCACCGGTGTTGTCTGCAATACTCAATTGATGTATAATTGTTTCAAAAATAACTGCTTTGTTTGACTGGAAAGAGAGGTAAACGAATGTTTGACTGTCATATACATAGTGAATTTTCAGGGGATAGCAGGATGCCTGCCGTCACAGCCTGCGATACTGCAATTGATAACGGCTTGGACGGCATAGCCTTTACCGACCATCTGGATGTTGATTTCCCTGACTTCGATGAAGGCTTCAACATAGATTTCAACAGGTATTCTGATTACATGGACAATCTTAAACTTCAGTACATGGGCCGTTTGAAGGTATTAAAAGGGATCGAGGTCGGAATACAGCCACACGTCCTGGATGAAACCCTGAAGGTTGTCACAGCCTATGATTTTGATATGGTGATCGGATCAGTACATATAATAGATGGCACAGACCCTTACGTTGGAAGGTATTATACCGGAAAAACCAAACAGCAGGCCTATTTCAGATATCTGGAAGAAATACTGTTTGCTGTAAGAAATTATAAGGACTATGATGTAGTCGGCCACATCGGGTATATCCGGAGATATGGTGATTATGACGACAGGACATTGCGTTATAGTGACAATAGTGAAATACTCGATGAGATATTAAAGACCGTCATATCTGACGGAAAAGGAATAGAAATCAATTCCTCTGGCTATAGAAACGGCCTTGGCTCACCAATGCCGGATTATGACATAGTAAAACGCTTCCGCCAATTGGGAGGAGAAATCATCTCAATCGGATCGGATGCGCATTACCAGCAGCATATAGGACACAGCTTTGATGTGGTCAGGAATGAATTATTGAACATGGGGATCAGTTATACTGCGCATTTTGAACAAAGAAAGCCGGTTTTCACCGCATTACTGTAGGGGCGGCCATTGGCCGCCTGTATATCTAATCTGCAGCTCTTTCTATTACTCCCCCGCCGACAACTATATCGTTTTGATAAAAAACAACCGATTGTCCGGGAGTTATTGCCCTTTGTGCTGATTCGAAATCAACCTTTACCTTCCCGTTTTCATACGGGTATATTATTGCAGGAGCTTCCTTTGCGGAATACCTGATTTTTGCCTTTACAGGAAGTTCGCCTTTAAGATTGTCGATAGAGATGAAGTTCAGATCTTCTGCGATAAGGCTTTTCGAAAATACTTCGTTTTCATCGCCGAGCACAACCCTGTTTCGCAAAACGTCTATTTCCACTACAAACATTGGCTTTCCCAGGGC
>CALMWN010000156.1 GCA_937873555.1 uncultured Clostridia bacterium | reverse complement strand
GACAGACATTTCCTCTCTTCCTGTGCTTTTTTCTGACCTTACTATTTTTTATCCGCCTTGCTTGCATAAATATTGTCCTCAATCATGCGGTCGGTGAGACCGCGAAACAAATATCCACTTCATGCTACCCCGTCATATACCTGAATGAGTTTGAGGATGAACTGGCAGCTGACAGCGATAAATACAGCATTCCCTCCTTTAAAGAAGAAATGGATAACATAAAGGGCTATATTTCACAGGAAGGTAAGGAGAGCATTTCAAGGCTTGTATCCGGTATGCTTTCGGGAAAGCTCGGGAAAGACGATTTAAATACAGCATTAAACAATATTTCAGCAAATATGGGAAGTAAGGTTGCAGGGGATTATGAAAAAGGAATAAGGGGATATCTCGTAAAACAGAGTTCGGAGAAGTATTTTGAGATTAAGACAGCCGCAAAATATACCGCAGTAAAATATCTCATGGACAAATTCTGTCAGGGAAGCCTTATAGATACGGAAAAAATTGTGTATAACCTGGTAGAAATCCCACGGGGAGATTTTGAGCAAAGAAGTAAAAACGAGGACCCAGGATATGGAGAGGAATGCAAAAAGTTGGGATATACTCCGGATCAGGATGATGTGATAATTGCAGTAGAGTATGAAATGAAACTGCCGGTCCCATTTCTGGAAAGAAAAAGAATTGTATCGAGGCATATCGCAGTTGAAAAAGCATGGCTTCATGGAAGTAACGGAATCCTTACCCTGTACGATTCGCCTGAGGAAGAAAACAGTCCGGCCGCTGGAAAGGACAGCATCGTGTATATAACGAGAACAGGCGTGAAATATCACAATAAAGGGTGTGACTTCCTGGAAAAAAGCAGAAGGCCAATACAGTTGAAAGCAGCTGAAGAAAAAGGCTATGAACCCTGCAAGGTATGTATGTTGAAAACAGCCAAACCGATAAAAAGGAGAAAACTATATTAACCAGATAAAAAGCGGCATTTCAGCCGCTTTTTATCTGGTTGTGAACCTCATTTCCATCCAGTCAAAAGCCATCCAATCATTTGGTGCAGCATGTGAAGTGTTCTGTATGATTACCCTGTTGTTTCTCCTTAAGTTGGGTACATTGAAGGTCAAAGGTCTCCAGTTGGTAAACCTGCCTCCTGCGGGAACTCCATGTTCCAGTGCCAGAGGGCCGTTATGGACAACTGTATTGTTAATGGTGATTCTTGCAGAATAGTCTCTAACCGGTGTTGTGTGGTCATCCAATACGGCACGGATAATAATTTCCGCCCTCAAGATGCCCGGGACAGAAAGGAAAGCAGGCAGCATAAAGGTCCAGACACCACGGTTGCCTGTATACAGGATATCTGCATTTCCGCTTGGATTGCCGTAGTTCGGGTAAGCTGTAAGTTCCTTGAAGAGTACAATATTTACTACCGCAGGATTGTTGCTTAAAACAGGGGGCGGATCACCCGGAGAGCTTGTGCCCGGCATATCCTTTTCATCCATATCCCATGCATCATCTATTTGCACCATATCGCCCATATCAGGAGATACAGGCATTCCTGTATAAGGACAAACTGGTATGGTTGGCTGATTCATTAAAGGCTGTTGTGCCATAGGCATTTGTTGCATGGGCATCTGCATCACAGGCATTTGGGGTATTCCCAGCTGGGACGGGGGAGGCATAAATGTTGGTGTAAACTGCATCATAGGGGATTGCTCAGGCTGTATGGGCGGAACATTCATTGGTGGTGCGGCCGGTGGCATTATGTTTTTTCTGTCGAAATAGACAAAAGGAAGGGTGTAGTAGGGCATCATAACATAAATTCCTCCTTAAACATTAAGGTTATCTGGTATGAGTTTTATGGCGGCTTTTCCTGTTTCATAATCATAATATTCAGGAATGCTACATTATGTTACTACCACACACTATAAAGAAATTATTCAGGTGACAAAGTGACATTATTACCTTTTTATTTCTGAAGAAGCGGGGCCGGGTGAACTTGTGCGCACGGCAGGGGTGCCTGACCTTGAAAGCCTGATGGTATACCTTGTAATGGAATTCTGCCGGGTATTTACCTCAAATTGAGATGGGATATTATATTTTGCAGAGAATTTGGCTTCTGCGAAATTTACCCTGTAACTTCCTTCATTTACTTTGAATACTGCGATTCCGTCAGAATTTGAATAGGAGTATAGACTGTCGGGAATCCCGGGTGCAGGTATCAAACCCTGTAACGACAGTTCAAGGTTCTGTACGGGATTGTTGTCGCTGTCAAGGATTTCAATTTCAACAATTCCGGGTTTCTGTCTGTCCTTATCCGGGGCGGAATCAAGATTAACGGTTATAATTGTGGTCCCCGGCTCCTTGAGATCGAAAAAGAAAGGTGAAGGTATCTGATATTCAGAGGGAAAGCCTGATGAAACAAAACTAAGGCGGAAGGTCCCCCTGTCAAGGATAAACTTGGCCATACCGGTATCAGAGACGGTCCCGGTACTATCATAGGTCTTCTTCATAAGGCTTGATTCTCCGTTTATATTCACCTGCACGTTTGTAACAGGTTTGCCGCTCTTCCTGTCTGCCAGTTTGATCTGAAGCGCGTATATTGTGTCATCCATTGCAGGAATAACTTCGGTGGTGGTACTGGCGCTTTTCCAATGACTGAAAACCGTAGTAAAATCATTGGAGATGAAAGCCTTTTTATAATCATAAATTTTATAGCCCATAGCTGATATTACAAGTAAAAATATCACAAGGTACATAGAGTAACGTATGATTCTTTGCTTTCCGGCAGCTGCACTCTGAGGACTATGGACAGTGTGGCTGAATACTTTTGGGAATAATCCCGGCAGCATGTAGAATACTGTAAACAAAACAATGGAAATTACCCCGGAAACAAGAAGGAAAAAGGCAAGAGGAAGCAGACAATCATTTATATATGGCAGCACAACATCAGCTGTGAGCGGTAGTGATGCTACTACAGGGTATAAGTTTCTGGGTATTATAAAATATATTGAGAGCATGATACCAGCTGCAGAGATGAATTCAATAATGCTGCCTGACAGCAACGCAACGGCAATCCATCTGGTCATATCCAATGCTTTTTTACAAAGTATAAGGCCCACAAAAGACAGCAGCAGCAGCACAAGCAGGAAAAAACCAGGTATTGCACTGATGAAGTAGTACACCATTTTTATCATCAGCAAATGCTCGGTAATATCTGTTCTGTTGATATAAAGCAGTATGGCGTTCAAGTTTATCCTGTCGACCTTTGAGAGTGCTTCAGTGGCTACCTTGCTGTTATAGCTGGGGTTCTCGCGGGTTTGCGGAGAAGGTGCGGTACCGATATTGATATAGACATCAGGCAGGAAACTCCTTTCACCCTTAAAATACTGTATCAGCCCATCTCTCAATGAATCCGTATTGCTTTTTACCATTTCCGGCGTGATGGATTTCAGAAGCATGTTGAAAATTTCAGTATCATTTCCGGCTTTCTGCGGAGGATTCCTGTTAATACTTTCAGAGAATCCGGCTATGGAATTTCCTATGACATTCTGAACCTGTGAATATATATTGTGCTTTTGAAAAAGATTCGCATGGAAACCGGAGGTAAGGATGCCTGAATTAACATAAACGGATGTCTGGACCAAAAATATGCTTATGCCTGCAAGCACTGCAACCGCCGTATAGATGAAGCTTCTAAACTGTTTGAATTTTTGATCCATTCATATTTCACCTGCCGAAGGACGAGTTGTATTTTAATTTATCATATATTATAGCATTAATATTGAAGTGAAGCCTGTGAAAAAAATGGAAGACTATAATATTGATTTATAACATGCTTTAAATGCCGTAGTGTAAATATAAAATTTTATTGCAAAATGGAGTAATATATACATGATTCCGTAATATTATGAAAATGTACAGTAGTTTTATTTGCCTCAACAGAAGACATAAACTGCCTTATACATATTGTTAAACTATTTGCTGTAAATTCCGTCCGACCTAACTGGACTTTTGGGTAGAAACTGTTATTTCATACAATTATACAAGTTTAACTGTAAAAGTATTTCAAGCCGATCAATCCTGGCGGTGGAAAAGGAGGCTGATGCTATGTTGGACAGCGATATATCAAATATTATTTTAAAAGACAGGGAAAAAAGAAAGGACGGTCATTTTGAAGGGACATTACTTGAATATATGAGTCTGGTAAAAGAAAATCCGGATATCCCAATTCTGGCTCATCAAAGAATATACGGCCTTATTACCTCTCCCGGAGTGGAAATTATCAAAACAGATGAGAATCCCAGGTTAAGAAGAATATATGGAAATGATACCATTAAGAAATATAGGTTTTTTGAGGAGGATTTCTTTGGAATTGATAAAACCATAATGAAGATTGTACGGTACTTTCATTCCGCATCAATGGCGGGTGAAGAATCCAGACAGGTATTGTACCTGGTTGGTCCGGTCGGCTCAGGCAAGTCATCACTTATGGAGGCATTAAAAAAGGCGCTTGAAATGAGCCCGCCTGTTTACGCTTTGAAGGACTGTCCAATGAGGGAAGAGCCTTTGCACCTTATACCAAAGCATTTGAGGAAAGACTTTGAAAATATTCTTGGTGTGAAGATAGAAGGTGATCTCTGCCCCGTATGCCGGTACAGGCTGAAAAATGAGTATAATGGAGAATACGAAAGGTTCCCGGTAGAGACAGTCGGTTTTTCCATAAGATCAAGAAAGGGAATTGGCGTAGTCCCGCCTGTTGATCCCAATAATCAGGATACAAGTGTTTTAATCGGTTCTGTGGATATATCCAAGATAGACCTGTACCCTGAGGATGACCCGAGGGTGCTGTCGCTGAACGGAGCTTTTAATGTGGGCAACCGTGGCATCGTAGAATTTATAGAAGTATTTAAGAACGAAACGGAATACCTCCATACAATGATAACTGCAACCCAGGAAAAATCCATTCCTTCACCAGGAAAAGGCGCAATGATCTACTTTGACGGTATTATTCTGGCACATTCGAATGAGGCTGAATGGAACAAATTCAAATCCGATCATACCAATGAAGCCATACTGGACAGAATAGTCAGGGTAGAGGTTCCCTACTGCCTTGAATTGAGTGAAGAGATAAAAATATATAAAAAAATTCTTAACAGAAGCAGGTTTAAAGCCCATATAGCCCCTCATACCATTGAGCTGGCCTCCATGTTTGCCATCCTGACAAGGCTTGCCCCTTCAAACAAGGTTGATTGCATGACAAAACTTAAAATCTACAATGGCGAAGAAATAGTGGAGAAAGGCATGGCCAGGAAGATTGATGTATTTGAGCTTCGCGAGGAAGCACAAAGAGAAGGGATGACGGGCATTTCCACCCGGTTTATTATGAAGGCCCTTGATACTACGCTTTCAGAATCTGAGCAAAACTGCATAAATCCCATTTCTGTTATGGAGACACTTGTCAGGTCGGTAAAGGAGCTTTCTCTGGGAGAAGAGGATAAAGAAAGGTATTTAAGGTTCATACAGGATTCCATGAGAAAGGAATACAACAAAATACTCGAAAAGGAAGTAACCAAGGCATTCATACACGGATACATGGAGCAGGCGGAAAGCTTGTTCAACAATTATCTGGACCATGCAGAGGCGTTTGTGAACAAGACAAAAATCAAGGATGTAAATACCGGCGAGGAATTGGAACCGGATGAGAAGTTCTTAAGGTCCATAGAAGAGCAGATTGGTATTACAGATTCTGCGGCAAAAGGCTTCAGGGCAGATGTAACCGCGTACATGTTCTTTGTCTTGAGAAACGGAGGGAAGCTTGATTTCAGCAGCTATGAACCTTTGAAAGAGGCCATAGAAAAGAAGCTGACTGCATCTGTGAGAGAACTCAGCAGGATTATCACACAAGCAAAGGTCAGGAATAAGGAACAGAGCGAGAAGTACAATTCAATGGTTGAAGAAATGAAAAGGTACGGCTATTGTGACCACTGCTGCAATGTAATACTGAAATATGCAGCAAACAATCTGTGGAGAGATTGACCGGTCTGGAGTGATGAAAATGGCAGTTTTCAAAGAACATAACGGCGGAGGAAAGGACCGTGCCTCGGAAGACAGGCGCCGTCACAGGGAGCTGGTGGAGGAATCCATAAAAAAGAATGTAGGAAATATCATAGCTGAAGAAAGTATAATCGGCCAAAGCAAGGACAAAAAAATCAAGATTCCCATAAGGAGCATTAAGGAATATCAGTTCATATACGGAAAAAATTCTCCGGGTTTTGGCACTGGCGACGGCAGTGAAAAAAGAGGCGATGTGATAGGAAGGGATAAATTGGGGCAGAAGGGACAGGGCGATGGTTCAGCCGGGAACCAGGAGGGTGAGGACGTATATGAAACCGAGATAACTATAGAAGAACTGATAAAATACCTTTTTGACGATCTTCAGCTTCCTGATATGGATAAAAAGAAACTTGCCGAGCGTGAAGCCACAGTATTAATTAAAAAAGCCGGCTATCAGCGGAAAGGTATTCCTCCAAGACTGGCAAAGAGGCGGTCTGTGATTGAAAAGATAAAGAGGCAGCAGGGATATATACGCAGTCATGAGGAGGGGAAGGATTCTCCCGACTGTCCTTTACAGGAGGACTCATATTTTGGCGGGCAAAATCCGAAACCGAGATTTCCTTTCATGGAAGACGACCTCAGGTATCACCGCTTGAAAGAAGATAAAAAGAAGGACTTTAACGCGGTGATTATATGCATTATGGATGTCTCAGGCTCGATGGACCAGACGAAGAAATACCTTGCACGGAGCTTCTATTTTTTGCTTTATCAGTTCATAAGACTGAAATATTCAAATGTGGAAGTGGTGTTTGTGGCACACACCACAACTGCAAAGGAAGTCAGTGAAGAGGATTTCTTCCACAGGGGCGAATCGGGAGGAACGTATATAAGCAGCGGATACACAAAGGCACTTGAAATAATAGAACGGCGGTATAATCCGGCAAACTGGAATATATACGCATTTCATTGCAGTGATGGCGATAACTGGGCCGAAGATAACAAAAAGGCAGTGGAATGTGCACAAAAGCTGTGCGAAGTATGCAACCTTTTCGGTTATGGCGAGATCGTTCCCGGATATTACTCTTCAAACAGCACTATCAAATCCGAATATAAAAGGAATATCAGTAGCGAGAACTTTGTCATAGTCACTATGACAAGGAAGGAAGACGTACTTCCGGGATTGAAGAAGCTGCTTGAAAGAGAAAGCGAGCAGGATTGACAGCCTGCACGTTAAACAGGGGAGAGGCGGTGCGGGTATGGCTGATTACAGTATAAGGGAACTTGAAAACTGGAACAGGAAAATCGAAGAGATAGCATGCGAATCAGGGCTTGATTTTTATGAGCAGGAGTTTGAGATTTGTGACTTCGAAGAAATGACCGGATATGAAGCATATACGGGAATGCCTTCACATTACCCGCATTGGAGCTATGGAAAAGCCTATGAGAGGATTAGGACTTTAAACAAATATAATCTTTCCGGACTGCCTTATGAGATGGTAATTAATTCGAATCCATGCATAGCGTATCTGATGAAGGACAATACGCTGCTTTTGCAGATACTTACAATGGCCCATGTGTATGGGCATAATGATTTCTTCAAAAACAACAGGTTGTTTAAAGCAGCAACCCGTGCCGATTATACAATTGAAATGTTTAAAAATCATGCCGACAGAATCAGGGAATATATTTCGGACCCGGGTATCGGCTACTCAAAGGTGGAAAAAATACTCAATGCGGCACATGCCATCAGGTTTCAGACCTGCAGAACCGTAGGAGAAAAGCGGCTGACAGAAGAAGAAAAGAGGAAGCATATGCTGGAAAAAATCCGCAAAGGGAAAAAGGAGAATGCTGTTCTTGACATGAACGAAAACCTGCCGGATGATACGTCCGACATCAAAAAAATACCTGTTGAACCTGAGGAGGATATACTTTTTTTTGTCGCAGGATACGGCAGGTTGGCTGATTGGGAAAAGGACATCATGAGTATTGTGAGGGAAGAGACCCGGTATTTCATACCCCAGATTGAAACCAAAATCATGAATGAAGGGTGGGCAAGCTTCTGGCACTATAATATCCTTAAAAAGCTTATGCTGCCTCAAGGCCTGCATATGGAATTCATTAAAAGGCACAACCAGGTCATAGGGCCGCATGAAGGCAGAATTAACCCATATTATATCGGGTTCAGAATATTTGAAGATTTGTGCAGCAGGTATGGTGATAATACAGATAAGATATTTGAGGTGAGGGAGGTTGAAAGAGACCAGTCATTTATAAGGAAGTACCTGACCCGTGAGCTTTGTGAGGAAATGAACCTGTTTGAATATATCAAATCCGGAAATGAGTATATCATATCCGAAGTTTCTGATGAAGACGGCTGGAAAGAGATCAGGAATTCACTTGCAGCAGCTGTGGGATTGGGGAGCATACCTGTGATCAGGATTATTGAGTGGACACAGAAGGATAACACTCTGATTCTGGAACATCAATATGATGGAAGAGAACTGGAATTGAATCACGCATATGAGACTATGAAGCACCTTGTTGATATCTGGGAGGGCAAGATTTTGTTGACAACATACCTTGAAGACAGGAGAAAAATCCTGATTTGCGATGAGAATAAAAAGTTGTCTGTAACCAATGTATGAGAATATTTGAAAAAACTATGTCGAATGATATAATAAATCTGAAAAACTTAGGAGGCAAATTATGGAGGAGATTTTCGGCAAGGCGTCAGAAACTGCGTCGTATATAAGGGAAAGATTAAAAACTTCACCTAGGATAGCTATAATACTTGGTTCAGGACTTGGTCCACTGGTGGATGAACTGGAAGAAACAATTGAAATTGACTACAGTGAAATCCCGAATTTCCCTGTGACAACTGTTGAGGGACATGCGGGCAAAATGGTGGCGGGCAGGCTTGAAGGCAAGGATGTGCTGGTAATGAAGGGCCGGTTTCACCTTTATGAAGGCTATGACATCAGCCAGGTGGTTTTTCACATCAGGGTGTTCAAGCTTCTTGGGATTGACAACCTGCTGGTGACAAACGCTGCCGGAGGGGTGAATAAAAATTTCAAGCCGGGCGACCTGATGCTTATAAAGGACCATATCAGCTTTTTTGCGCCATCTCCTTTGAGAGGGAAAAATTTGAGCGAGTTCGGAGTACGCTTCCCTGATATGTGCGAAGCATACAGCAGAGAGCTTGTGCAAATGGCAAAAAGTGTTTCAGCCACAGCGGGTATAAATGTGCAGGAAGGCGTTTATGCCTATGCGCAGGGACCGATGTATGAAACTCCGGCAGAAATCAGGGCATTGTCAATACTGGGTGCGGATGCGGTCGGTATGTCCACGGTAACGGAAGTAATTGCGGCAAGACATTCAGAAATGAGGGTTCTGGGAATATCATGCATTACCAATATGGCTGCAGGCATACTTGATCAGCCGCTTAACCACGAAGAAGTAATGAAAACGGCAAAAGAGGTGGAGAAAAAATTCACGTCACTTGTCCGACTTCTGGTGAGCAACTGGAGAATAGCAGGGTAGCGTTTTTAGAACACAGATTTTCAAAAACTGGAGGATAATCAATGAAAAGCTACATACGTGATATCGGCCTTGCAGAGTCCGGCAGGCAGAAAATCGAGTGGGTAAGGAAGAATATGCCTCTTTTGAGAGGCCTTGAGGAGGAATTCCGCAGCAATACCCCGTTTTACGGTGTAAGGGTAAGCATTTCCGTGCATCTTGAGGC
>CALMWN010000155.1 GCA_937873555.1 uncultured Clostridia bacterium | reverse complement strand
TTGATAGAAATCGGTGGAACGGGGAAGTCGCCGTATCCTGCCGCCAGTGAGCACAGTGATGCCAAAGGTGACCTTTCCTATGCCTTTGCAATTGATACTGAAAAATTCAAGTATGTTACCTTGAAAATGGTTAAGGAAGCAGGAGTGGATATTCTGTTCCATACCTACTTCTCAGATGTCATAATGGAAGGAAACAGAGTCGCCGGAATTATCATCGAGAATAAGTCGGGACGCCAGGCTGTATATGGCAAAACCATCATAGATGCTTCAGGTGACGGAGATGTTGCATTCAAAGCTGGTGTCCCTTTCTGGCACACCAGGCATGATGAAACTCCAAGGCTCAACGACTGCCTGATGTACAGGGTTGCAGGAATTCCGAAGGAAAACAAGATACACGGCTGCCAGTATGAGGACACCATGGTATTGTGGGGGCCGACACCGGGACCTGCAAATGGCGCAGACGGTTCTGAACTGACGGAAGAAGAAATCAAGGTAAGGCTTGCCGTATATGAGGATCTTCAAAAGAAAAAGGAATCAAATCCTGACCTTAAGGATGCATTGATCATTGATACGGGAGCACTGCTGGGAATACGGCAGACCAGGTTCATAGAGGGTCTGTATAAAATCACGGCCGAGGATGTAATCGAGGGCAGGAGCTTTGAAGATTCGGTTGCCATGGCCGCAAACCCGATAATACATTATTACGGCTACAGGAGATACCTTGAGCACGAAGGTTATGAAATCCCATACCGCTGCCTGCTGCCTCAGAAAGTTTCAGGACTTATCGTAGCCGGCAGATGCATGTCCAGTGACCAGCAGGCGTATGAGTCCTGGAGGGCCATGGCCCATGTGATGGCCATCGGAGAAGCCGCAGGTACTGCAGCGGCACTGGCTGTGAAAAACAACGTAGAGCCTGCAAAATTGGATGTAAAGCTGCTCCAGAAACAGCTTATGGAGCAGGGTGCCGAAATCGGGCAGGGTAAAGGCAGGTAAGCCGTAAAAGTTGAATAATCATGCCAATATGCTTCCTTAACTAAAGACATAAATCGTAAACCTTGTAAAACACTTCGTATGTAAGATACTGTCGGGAGGCGATCGAAATGAAGATCACAGGAGTGGAAACAATTGTATTGAGACGTGAGGTCAAAAATCCGGTTTCTGACTCACTGCATACCTATGATGCAGGGTGCACACTGGTTACCAGAATTTTTACCGATGAAGGGATAACAGGCTACGCCACAACAAATTTCGGAAGGGTCAAATCCGGCCCGGACACTGTAAAGATAATCATTGACAGGGAGATGACACCCTTGATCACAGGTGAAGACCCATTCTTCGCAAGGCGCATACGCGACAAGCTTTGGGTGGGTTCTGAATACTTCGGGACTGTTGGCGTTGCCAACTTTGCCATAGCAGCAATCGATATTGCCATATGGGATATCGTTGGAAAAGCTCTGGGACAACCGGTATGTAAGATCTTAGGCGGCTGCAGGGACAGAATACCGGCATATGCAATGGTGGGCTGGTATTACAAAAACGGAGAATCGGAGTATGTAAAACACTGTACAGACGCCGTGGAAGAGGGCTTCCGTGCAGTCAAGCTAAAGGTGGGCAGAGATTCACTGGAAGATGATATAAGGCGTATAAAAGCCATAAGAAATACACTGGGAGAAGGGTTCAGAATCATGGTAGACGCCAACTGTGCTTTTGATGAAACTGAAGCCATGAGGCGGGGAAGGGTATATGAACAGCTGGGGGTATACTGGTTTGAAGAGCCGATGCAGCCATACATGAGGGACAGCCATGTAAGACTGGCTGCCGCACTTGACATTCCCATCGCCATTGGAGAAAACTATTATACCAGGCATCAGTTTTATGATGTAATTAAAATGGGAGCAGTGGATATCATACAGCCTGATAACAGAAGGGCGGGCGGAGTGACCGAGTGGATGGACATAGGAGCGGTTTCAGAGGCCGCAGGATTGAAACTGGCAAGCCATGGAGGTGGCCCTGCAAATGTGAATATACTGTGTGCCATTCCCAATGCAATATATCTTGAAAGCGGAAGCCTGAAGAATGAGAATCAAATGCTTGTCACACAACTGTCCATGAAGGATGGAGAAATATTGCTTCCTGATGCTCCAGGTATGGGCACCGAGGTAAGGGAGGACTTCATCAAGGCACACCGGGTAAGTTAAATCCGAGGAGGTTTTAGAATGTTTGAGGGTTGTTTTGTTCAAAGAGTAGAAGACCTTCGTACCGAGTCGGCATTTGAGATGCTGGCGAAAGCAAAAAAACTTGAGAGTGCAGGCAGGGAAATCATTCATCTTGAGATAGGAGAACCGGATTTTAAAACTCCCGCCCACATTGTTGAAGCCGGAGTGAAAGCTTTAAGAGACGGGTATACGCGTTACACACAGGTAACGGGTATGCCGGACCTGAAAGAGGCTGTTGTCTCCTATACCTCCACGTATAAAAACATAAATACCAATGCCGATGAAGTTGTAATTGTACCCGGGGGCAAACCGATTATTTTCTACACCATACTTGCTCTTGTAAATGAAGGAGATGAGGTGATATGTCCAAATCCGTCATTTCCCATATACGAGAATGTAATCCGCTATGCAGGCGGAATTCCGGTATTTCTGGAGATTAAGGAAGAAAAGGATTTCAGGGTCGATATCGAGGATCTTAAAAAGAAAATTTCTTCAAAAACGAAGCTGCTGGTTCTCAACTCACCTGCAAACCCCACTGGAGGCGTATTGACACAGCAGGATATCCTGCAAATTGCCGGACTTATCAAAGGAAAAGGTATTTTTGTACTCTCGGATGAAATCTACGGCAGGATTTGTTATGGTACAAAACCTGTATCCATAGCCACGGTTCCTGAAATGAAGGATTATACCGTCATCCTTGACGGGTTCTCCAAAACATATTCAATGACAGGCTGGAGACTCGGATACGGTATCATGAACAAAGCCATAGCGGAAAAAATCTCAAGTCTCATGGTGAATTCCGTTTCCTGTACTGCCGGATTTGTACAAATGGCCGGGAAAGCGGCGCTTGAAGGATCTCAGGATGATGTTGACAGAATGGTGGAAAAGTTCGAAAAAAGAAGGGATATGCTGGTTAGCGGACTTAATTCAATAAATGGGATTAAATGCGCGGTTCCACAGGGAGCATTCTATGTTTTCCCCAATATAAAGGAATTAGGTATAAAGAGTGACAAATTTGCCGATTACCTGCTTGAAAAGGCTTCGGTTGCGGCCTTGAGCGGAACTGCATTCGGATGTTACGGCGAAGGGTATATCAGGTTATCGTATGCCAATTCCATGGATAACCTGGAAAAAGCCCTGGAAAGGATCAGCAAGGCTGTACAGGCGTTATAGAGCCAAGCTGTACTGTAACAAAAAAATCAAGATCTGCGTTTCCTGTACTCTGCCGGTGAAATACCGGCATATTTTTTGTATATTTGAAAGGAGACTCTTTTATGAAGCAGTCAGAAGAGATTCTATCAGAAGAAAAAATTATTCTGCATAGCGATGGCCTGGACACTTTGGCTAACATACGCATAAATAGCAAAACAGTTGCCAGGACGGACAACATGTTCCGTATCTGGGAATTTGACATTAAAAGGTTTCTGGTAGCTGGAGAAAACAGTATCTCCGTCCTTTTCGAATCCACCTACCCTACTTATGGAAAAAAGAAACAGGGAGCATTGGCTGTGGATGACAGGAATAGGACATCACAGGATTGAGGGCAGTAAAGAGACACATATAAAGCATAATCCCAAACGAAATAGTAAAGAGTTTAGCAAATCAATAGGTTTATATAATCGGACCGACCCGGTTTTACTGACAGATGGAATGATTCAAGGTGAAACTGCAAGGTCCTATTTTATTGGGTTATAGTCATATTAAATAATACTGATTAACTAAATTGGACATGGATTGCTAAAACTGTCTATTCTTTTTTTATGTAACAGACGTTATAATTTTTATAGATGATAGAATGATTTGGGATGTTATGTCCAAATGTTTTACAGTCAAGTATATAAAGACCATACATGAAAGAGGTGTGACGATGAGAAGTGATGATTTCAGTAATCTTTCAAGGCGGCCGCTTTTATTGAATTCAACAAGGGTGAGACGCACTTACTCAGGTGGAAAGGTACTTGAGGCATGGCAGGGCAGGGAAAATCCAACAGACGGCAATAAGCCGGAAGAATGGATAGCATCTGTGGTAGAGGCCAGAAACCCCGGATTTGAAAAAATTGAAAATGAAGGTTTGAGCACCATTAATCCCAATGTGACGTTAAAAGAAGTTATTGGCTCACAACCGATGTTATTTCTCGGAAACAAACATTACAGCAAATATGGGGAAAATACTGCGGTCCTAGTGAAGCTCATAGATTCACTTGAAAGGCTGACAATTCAGGTACACCCCGACAAACGGTTTGCAAAGGAAGTGTTTTCTTCGGATTTTGGCAAGACAGAAGCATGGTATATACTGGGAGGCCGCATAGATTCCATTGAAGAACCTTATCTTCTTTTCGGCTTCAAGCCTGGAGTAACCCGCGGGCAGTGGAATGACATATTTAAAAGGCAGGACATACCAGCCATGATAGAATGCCTGCATAAAATCAAACCGCAGCCGGGGGATGTTTATCTGATAGAAGGCGGAGTACCTCATGCCATAGGGCCGGGCTGCTTTCTCGTAGAAGTACAGGAACCGACAGACTATACCCTGCGTACCGAGATGACAACCCCGGCAGGACTCAAGATATCTGAACTGCTGATACACCAGGGAGCAGGATTTGAAAGAATGATGGACTGTTTCCATTATGAAGGCCTTACCCTGGAGCAGACCATGGATAGATGGAAGGTAAAGCCTGAAGTATTAAGGAGTGAAGATGGCGGAATTGAAAAGATATTGATAGGTTACAGGCAAACAAAATGCTTCAGAATGAATGAAATAGAAGTTTCCGGCAGATATGAATGGAATACCGGGGACGAGTTTTCCGTATTGCTTGTTGTATCGGGAGAAGGAACAATATTATGGGAAGAAGCTGAGAAAGTCATAAAGAAGTCAGACCAGTTGTTTCTGCCTGCTTCACTTGGCTTGGTAGCTTTACAGAATAAAGGTAAAAGCCCGATGAAGGTACTCAGATGCCTGCCTCCTGAGTAAGAATCTGTGCACCGGTTGTTCAGCTGAGCTGAAAACCAGGACAACATTTATATAGATGAGACAAAGACGGCAGTAAAAGGCGACAGACAGAATATGAGGATAAGCTCGGATCCTTTTATTGTGCCGAATTTGATAAAAAGGTTTTACAGGATTCCGGATGATTTGATAAAATGGGGCGGTGAAAATCTACTGGAAGTGAGGCTTTATGGTAAGCATGCTATGGGGATTTCCGAGCCGGTTTACATCCGTGAAGCTTCAACCGGACAACAGCAAAGGGCTGTTATTGATCTGGACAATGAACGGGCTTATTTGTCAGACCTCGGAAATCTTACAGAAGTTGACCTTGATGCACAGGCTTATATCGAAAAAAACGAAGTGCCTGCAGGAAGTTTTATTCAAGCGCTGATCAGGCTTTGTAACAATTCAGACCATATAGCCTTCTTCGCAGGAATAAAGGTAAGAGGTATTGAAGACGCAACAACTCAGATATACTCGGATAATTGGTTTTCGGTACTGCCAGGCTCGGAGAAATGTGTATGGGTCAAGCTTTACAACGACAAGAAAATTACAGGAAGTTTCAAAGCCCGGTTTGAGCTTACAGGCTGGAATATAAGAAAAAAGAACATTGGAGGCGAATTTAAAGATATCAGGTGAATGCCTTGATATGATCCCGTTAAATCATATGCAGGCCATTGGTAAAATCATATTGCCGATGGCTTATTTTATTTGAATGTGACATAAAAATTAAATTTTTATAAAATTTGAAATTTTTGTTAGAAACAACAAGAAATATGGTATAATTTAGAATAAGAGTTATGTAAAGTCTGTATTCCTTCTTCTTATTATTCTATAGTTTTTTAATGATAATATAGGCCGCAATTATTCAAATATTTATGAACATTGTGACTGGAAGCTGCTTAAGAAGTTCAATTTGATAGAACTAGCGTAAGGAGGAATTTCATGCATAAATGCAATAAAATACAAGGGTATTACTATTGCAAGCCTTTGCCGGGTGACCAGGCAATGTTGCAGCTTTAAGACATTTGCAAATTAGTGAATCGAATTCCTGTCAGAAGCGCAACATGTGGGCATAACCGTTTTAGCCCCCGGGATATCCTTATATCATGGGGATTTCGCAAAAGGATTTATAAAAGTAGTGCGAATTTATCTAAAAAGGTGGTAATGCAATGTGTAAAGAGGAAATTGAAAATGTAAGAAGTCTCTTGAATAAAATGTTGGCATCTCAGGAATGTAACCAGGAGGAAATTCTGAAAGTGAGCATGCTATTGGATTCTCTGATACTTGAGCATTTAAAGGAGAATAATATGGAAATTATGGCAGTAGAAAATAATAAGGGATACTTTGATACTGAGAAAATCACCAAAACCGAAAACAAAAAATTACTATAAATCATTGATATGCAGGTGCCGATAAACTTTTATTAATAAAATGGGTGTGTAATGTATGGAAGGTATGAAACTTCTGATTGTTGATGATGAAAAAGTGAATGTTCAGATATTGGAGTGTTTGCTGAGGAAAGCAGGTTTCTCAGAGATTGAAACCGCACTTTCAGGTTTTGAAGCCATTAAGCTTCTGGGCGTCAACGGTGAGGAGGCTGATAAGGACGGGAGTAAGGAAGTTGACTTGATCATAACCGACCTGATGATGCCGGAAATGAGTGGGATAGAGTTCTGCAGGGAGATAAGGAAGGATAAGAGATTTGACAATGTGCCAGTTATCATGATTACAGCATCCAACAATTTAAATGACCTTCAAAATGCATTTGAAGCAGGGGTCATGGACTATATGTACAAGCCTTTCAGATTTGCGGAAATTTTGCCAAGGATACGTTCTTCGTTAAGGCTTAAAAAGGAAATCGACCGGAGGATACAAAAAGAGTCTGAATTGAATGAGCTGTTAAATTCCTACCTTATTCAGGCGGCTGCCGTCGGAAACTCTCCGAGCGGCGTGGCAGTAATTGATCATACTATGCGGATTCTGTGGATCAATCAGGCTTTTCTAAAAATTATAGGTGATAATATACCGGATAATGCAAGAAAAAGGATTCACGACATTCCATTTGACAAGGCATTTCTGTCTGAAGTATCAAACTATATAATGAATGCTGAATTTGGAAGGATTTTTGACAAGGATATAGATATAGGAATTTTCAACGGAATAAATATAATTGCAAATGTAAAAATTAGTGCTGTAAAGAATACAGATGATGATTATTTCCGTTTTGTTTTCATAATAAACGATATTACTGAAAAAGAGAACTTCAAAAGGAGAGTATTTGAAGAATTAAGAATAGCAGAACGCTTGCAGCAGAGTCTTCTGCCGCATTCCATCCATACGGACCATATCAGGATTACCGGTCTTTACCTGCCTGAAAAGTTTTTGGGCGGGGACATATATTACTGGTGTAAAATAAATGAAAACAAATATGGAGTAATAATTATTGATGTCATGGGGCATGGAACGGCAACTTCATTAATATGCATGTATTTGAGGTCACTTCTGCCGGGGATAATGATATCAAGTTCTGGTACTGAAGGTGTCATTCTGCAGCTGGACCGCTATATGAAAGACTTTAATACAGCTATCGCCTACGATTTTGATTATTACTGCACAGCATTAGTCGTGGTTGTAGACACTGATGAAAGGCGGATTGAATATGTTAATGCCGGGCATCCCCAGGGGTTGATTTTTCGCAAGGAAGGCAGGCTGGAGAAGCTGGATGAAGGCTGTATTGCGCTTGGACTCTCCTATAATATAGCGGTTAAGAAGAGCACTATCAGCTATGATCAACCGGTTAGAATTTTAATGTTTACGGACGGACTGACAGATGCTTTTGAAAGAAACGGGGCTGACTTCGAAAACAGCATTATCACTAAAATGAACATGAATTTACCAGGAGATTCCTGGATTCAGGAAACAGGAGATTTTAAGAGATTAGTGGAGAAACTTGACAGACAGGATGATCTGTCAATAGTTATGATAGAACTTTCAGGCAAGTGATGAAGTGTATAAAGGAGATACTATGCTGGATATTGTAAAGCTAAGAGAGCTGGTAGAACAGGGATACAAAATATACTCGATAAAGAAGGAAGATTCAGGAAAGTATGAAATAAGCCTTATTTTTTCCGGTAGAGGAAATCCATCGGAAGGTCAACTGTATTTTATGGTGACTGATGATGAGGTTGTTGTCGCAAAGGCTTATGAAATATATAACAGATAGTGAAAAAGTGTCATACCGGGATAAATTTTGTACTAAAGTATTGACAGGTTAATCCCGGTTGATATAATATTATGCTTGTTAAGAGGGAGTAGTTTATATTACAAAGTCAACATACTGGTGAATTTATTTCACCTGGCTTTGTAACCGAAATTTGGTAACGAGACTTTTAGCATAATCCTTATTTGGGTTATGTTGAAAGTTTTTTTTTATACAAATGCATAATTAAAGACACGAACTGTTAAAGTATAATTATCAAATCCAATCATCTTAGTACAGCCGCTTGCAAAGTAAAATCAAGCAATTTACTTATTGCAGCATACCGCTACAGTTTGGTCTTCATAACCGGGAGGATGAATGAAATGTATTCCAATTTAATTGCATTCCTGCTTGCGGCAGGTGCGGTGGTTTTAGCTGAAATGGGAGACAAGACACAGCTTCTTGCAATGGCTTTTGCCACAAAGTACAAAGCTTCAAAAGTACTGATCGGTGTTTTTGTTGCTACTGTTTTCAATCATGCCCTGGCAGTCGCTGCCGGAAATTTTATCACACATTTTGAATCTGCTCAAGCTTGGATTCAGGGTATTGCTTCCTTATCCTTTATTTTCTTTGGTTTATGGACAATCAGAGGGGACAGGCTGGAGGGTGAGGAAAACAGGACCACAAGATATGGAGCGGTTGCAACAGTGGCCTTTGTATTTTTCCTTGCAGAAATGGGAGACAAGACACAGCTGGCTACTATCGCTCTGGCTGCCAAATTCCCATCAAGCCCGGTTGGCATTTTGATGGGTACTACGACCGGGATGCTTATAGCGGATGGGATAGGAATAATCATTGGTGTGGTGATGTGCAGAAGAATCCCTGAAAGGACAATCAAACTCATTTCAGCAGGAGTATTTATTTTCTTTGGTTTTTTGGGAAGTTATCAGGTTGCACATGAAAGGCTTAATTTCAGTACAGGCGGTATGATTGCTGCCATGGCGGTATTAATTGCTTTAACCGGTATTGCAGCTTATTATTTGATTAAAAATGATAAGGCAGGCGGGGAAGAAAATCCTGCTGTAGCCGAATACTGCAGAATCAAGACGGGACAGCCTGATGCGGAAAACAACTGATGAATTTTTGTCTGTTGAAGGTTTTTGAAAGGCAACCGTCTATTGCCAGACCCGTTTTGGAATCAAACACTCTCGTTAGACAAACAATATATAAATACTATGTCTGGAGGAGATAAAATGTCGGTAAGGAAAATGAGCCAACCCAATACAGGAATTAAATGCGTAGTAAATACATGCCACTACTACATGCAGGGTGATCATTGCCTGTCTCTTATACACATCTCCGAGCCCACGAGACA
>CALMWN010000154.1 GCA_937873555.1 uncultured Clostridia bacterium | reverse complement strand
CCTTTAAGGGCAGAAATGCAAAAATATATCGATCTTCCCATTTATATCGAAAATGATGCCAATTGTGCCGCCTTGGCCGAATCTATGGCTGGAGCTGCAAAAGGTGTAAAGCATTCTGCCACAATAACTCTTGGCACGGGAGTCGGAGGAGGACTGGTGATTGATGGTAGAATATACAGCGGTTTTAATTATGCAGCCTCCGAACTGGGACATATGGTCATAATGCGGAACGGCGAACAATGTTCGTGCGGAAGGAAAGGATGCTGGGAAGCTTATGCATCTGCAACTGCGTTAATAAGAGAAACAAAACGTGCTGCTGAAAAGAATCCGGATTCAGTGATTAACAGGTTGATAGATGGAGATCCGTCAAAGATCAATGCCAAGACGGCATTTGATGCCGCAAGGCTTGGAGATGCTGCGGGTATTTCCGTTGTAGACGAATATATCGGGTATCTGTCGGAAGGACTTGTAAACATAATTGACATTCTTCAACCTGAAGTAATTGTAGTAGGAGGAGGGGTGAGCAAGGAAGGAGAATTTCTGCTCAACCCGTTAAGAAAAAAGGTGCTGGAAAGCGCATTCAGTCTGGATGTTCCACAAACCGACATCAGACCGGCAATGATGGGTAATGATGCCGGGATTATTGGAGCAGCCATGCTGGGAAAACAGTATGGGACCATATACAAGAAAGAGTGATAATATTGTACTATGGTAATTATACAAATATTGGTATGAGGGATTAAAATATGAATATTGCGAATTTCCTGAAAGCCAAGTTCAATAGTTATTATTTAAAGCTTCTGGCATCGTTTCTATTCATAGTGATTTTTTCACTTACAGTTTTGGGTGTGATATTCAATTTCTACTTTGTACAGGCCATGGAGAAGGAGATCAACCGCTCCAATGTGAATACGCTGAACCAGACACAGAGCTCAATTGATGATCTATTGATGCAGGTTGATTTGTCAAGCATCCAGTTGAGCTTAAACCCTTTTATCAGTAAATACCTTACTCCATGGCCGGAATTTGATCTAATAGAATTGAGCAAGATTCAAACGGTTTTCTCCAATATCAGAAGTACGAATGAGAATATCCAGTCCTTGTATCTTTATTATCCGGGAGGTAATTTCATCATTACTTCATCAGGACAATTTGCCTCAGACACATTTGCCGATATGAACTGGCTTAATACTGCAAAGGAGGAAAAAGGCAAAAATGTCTGGATGAAGACACGGGAAATAATAGACATAGAAAGGAAGGTCCCCGTCAATGTCGTCACCTACATCAGGAAGCTCCCGCTATATAAAAGTGCCAACCTTGGGTATATTGTCACCAATATCTATGAGAAATCCCTTTATGACAGAATAAGCAATCTGGACCTTGGTAAGAACGGGTCCGCTTTCATTGTCAACGACAAGGGAGAACTCATAACCAACAGCAGCAAAAAACTGGATGACAGAAAAAGGGCTGAATTTCTAAAGATCAAGGAACTGATTTCGAAGGGAGAAAGCAGGACTATTCAAAAAATTGATAATAACCGGGTTTTTCTGTCCGTTGTCACCTCGAATTTTAACGGATGGAAGTATATCATGGTGCAGCCATTGGAAGAAGGTATTGAAAAAACCAGGGTTGTAACGAAGAACATTTTGATAGCTTCAATAATAGTTTTGATAATTGCATTTATCATATCCTATTTATTTTCAAGACACATGTATTTTCCGATATCAAAATTATTGAACTGGTCAAATAACTCCGGTAATAACATTAAATTCAAATATAAGGAATTTAACCTGATAAACAATAAATTTAATGAGCTCATCCTGGACAACAAGGTCCTGAATGATAAAATCAGGCAAGCAATGCCCACGATAAGGGAGAAGTTCATATATGACATTATACTGGGAAATGTAAAAGATGAAAACAGTATAAGAGAAATGATGGATTTTTTGAAGATAGACTGGCAAAAAGAATTGAACTATGCGGCTTTGACAGTTGAGATAGACAATTTTGAACAATTTGTTCATGCTTATAATCAGAAGGAACAAAACCTGTATAAATTTGCTATTTGCAATATTACTGGGGAGATTCTCAAAAACGGGCAGGTATATAACCTGACGGCGTCGACCAAGCCCAATGAATTTGCTGTAATACTTGGACTTGCCGGCAACGAGGAAAGGGAAGAAAAGGTATTCAAATTAAGTGAAGAGATTTCCCGTAAAATTGCTGAGTTTTTACCTGTCACAGTAACAGTAGGAATCGGCAATTTTTATGGATCCCTTTCGGAAATATCACTCTCCTACCGGGAAGCTTTTGATGCCGCAAAATACAGGATCATCCTGGGTAAAAACCAGATAATATTTTACAATAGGATAGTAAAACTGGGGAAAAGTGACTATATTTATCCTCTGGTTCAGGAAGAGAAGCTGATGAGTGCTTTAAAGATGGGGAGCCTGTTCCAAATCAAAAATGCACTCTATGATATTTTTGAAGATATAAACAGACACCCTTTTATCGACAGCGAAAATGTCAGGCAAATATTTTTTAATATAGTAAATTCCATTTTACGGTCAATATATGAAGTAGGCTTTGATCCAAAAGATATTACAGGCAATCCGCGTGAACTGTTTATGCAGCTGAACAGCCTGGAGACCTTGAATGAGATCCAAAGCTGGTTGGAAGAGGTATGCATAAGAATAGGGCAGTATATAAGTGAAAAACGGGAATGCAAAAACAAAATTATTGTGGAGAGAATGCTGGAATATATAGGTCTGAATTTTGATAAGGATATATCACTGGAAACTTTATCTGAAAATATCTTATATACTCCAAAGTATCTGAACAAAATACTGAAGAGCTATACAGGCAAGACCTTTTATGAGCTGATTACGGATATAAGAATGGAAAAGGCAAAAAAACTGTTATTGGAAAATGGCCTTCAGGTCAGTCTGATCGCTGAGAAAGTTGGCTACAATAATGTCCAAAGCTTTATCAGAATGTTTAAAAAGGAAGCGGGAATTACACCGGGACAGTATCGTTTAGACTATAATCTGAAAACAAAATAGAGTTCCAATTCTAAAACACTTCAAGTATGACACTGGTGCATACGATCAATACCCATGATGAAAACCCCATAATGAAAACCCCATAATGAAAACCCCATAATGCATACAATCCTGCCTTGTCTGAAGGTCTATTCCTGTTTTCACTGCTTTGTTTTATAGAGCTGGTACAGTTTTTTCTGTCAAAAATCAAATAATGGTCATAAAGGAAATTCAGAAATGAATACTAATTGTTAATTCAAAAATGACTAAATGTTAATTATATGAAGATTTGAATATTTTACTTTTCACAGAATCCTATATAATCACCTTACATAATTTGTAATTTATGTCCATATAATGAAATCAGCATATATCTATCATAAATCATATAATTCAATAAAAATCAATAAGGGGGACGGAAATGCAAGATAATATTTATATCAACAAAAGGACATTGGACGCAAATACATCAACACAGTTAAATTTGAAAATTTTTCTTAAATATAAATATTTCTATCTGATGCTATTGCCCGGACTCATTTATATATTGGTATTTCAATATACTCCCATGTTCGGACTAATCATAGCATTTAAGGATTTTAAAATCTTTAAGGGAATCATAGGCAGTCCATGGGTCGGACTGGAAAATTTTCAAAGATTGTTTGAATCGGCCAAATTCTATATTGTGATGAGAAACACCTTTCTAATCAGTATTTATAAGATCATGTTCGGGTTCCCGGTTCCAATTCTGCTGGCAATCCTGATAAATGAGGTAAAGGGCGGCTTATTCAGAAGAAGCGTTCAGACCATTGTATATCTGCCGCATTTCATCTCCTGGGTGGTAACTGCCGGGTTGGTAGTCAGTTTCCTATCGCCCAGCGATGGTTTTATAAATGCCATAATCAAGTCCATGGGCAGAGACCCAGTGTTTTTTATGGCTGAACCGGCGTATTTCAGATCAATCCTGGTTATTTCAGACATCTGGAAGGAAATGGGATGGAATGCGATTATATATCTGGCGGCGCTTGCGAGCATCCCTCAAGACATGTATGAAGCGGCGATAATTGACGGGTCAAACAGGATACAGAGGATCATCTATATATCTGTTCCCGGTATAATGCCCACTATTGTAATCATGCTGCTGTTAAGGATGGGTGGAATACTGAATGCCGGATTCGAGCAGGTTTTCTCCATGTACAACTCTGCTGTATATGATGTTGCTGATATTATTGACACATATGTATACAGGGTTGGAATCATAGAAACAAAATTCGGTTTTTCCACTGCAGTCGGTTTGTTCAAATCTGTAATTGCCTGCGCTCTGGTCCTCACTTCCAACTGGTTTGCGAAGAAAGTCGGTCAGGAAAGCCTATTCTAAGGGGGAGTTTTAAGTGAAGATAAGAGAAAGTACCGTGGACCGGGTCTTCGATATTACCAACTGTTTGATCCTGGTAATGATTGCATTTGCAACATTATTTCCATTCTTAATTGTCATAGGCACTTCAATTACACCACCGGAAGAGATTATGAGGAAAACGACCGGAATATTCAGAATCCCTCAGCACGTTACTTTTGACTACTACAGGTACATACTCAAAGGGAATTCACCTATATTGAGAGCTTTAGGCATTACGGTTTTCAGGACAGCTGCAGGGACCACTATAAATCTTATCCTGACGGCTTTAACTGCATATCCCCTTTCAAAAAAATACATACCGGGGATGAATGGTATAATGAAGCTCTTCTTCTTTACAATGCTGTTCAGCGGCGGTATGATTCCCAATTATCTGGTAGTACGGTCACTGCATCTCACGAATACTCTGTGGGCATTGATTTTGCCTGGTGCATTAAGTGTTTATAACATGATCATCATGCGTACCTTTTTCCGCTCAATACCTGAGGAGATTGAAGAGTCTGCAAGAATGGACGGCTGCTCCGACATTATGATTTTATTCAGGATCATCCTGCCTCTTTCCTTACCTGCTATAGCTTCCTTAGGACTCTTTTATGCAGTTGCTCACTGGAATGCGTTTTTTGACGCAGTATTGTATATAACAGACAGGAAGATTTGGCCAATGCAGCTTTTGCTGCGGGAGATCCTTCTGACCGCCAGTGTAAGCGAACTGGATTTGCGGAATGCTCTGAACGAAGCTACACCGCCGCCGTCAGCTCTGATAGCAGCTACTATTCTGATAACCACTATACCCATTATTTGCGTCTATCCTTTTTTGCAGAAGTACTTTGTCAAAGGTGTTTTAATCGGGTCGGTTAAAGGTTGATATTCAGGGGAAACCCTTGATATAAAAAACATTTGAAGGAGGAAATTCCATATGTTCAAAAGGTCTATTTCGATTCTTCTGTCCCTTATACTGATCATCGGCCTCTTGGCAGGATGTTCCGGAAAACCGGCGGACAACTCCGGCTCCGGCCAGGGTACGGGGGGGGCCAAAGACAAGGAACAGCCCAAAGAGAAACAAATTACATGGCTCTTTGTAAAAGGCGGATTTGATGGCAAGCCGGATAACGACGTCATAAAAGCCGATATTGAGAAAAATTCCGGTGTAAAATTCAATCAGATTGCTCCGCCGGCTGCAAATTATGCAGAAAAGGTTAATGTTATTCTGGCGTCCAATGATTTGCCGGATGCTGTAAAATTGCCGAAAATGGATGATTTGTTCAATTATGCCGATCAAGGGGCCTTGCTGCCGCTGGATGACTTGCTGAAGGATGCGCCGAATCTTACGAAGAATATCCCAAAAGCTGCATGGGAAATGTGCCGGGTAAACGGTAAGATCTATGGTATTCCTGTCTGGACCAGTGAGCACAGGTATAATTTCATTATACGCGGAGATTGGCTGAAGAAATTAAATCTCCAGGAGCCCAAGACTCTGGATGATTTATATAACGTCTACAAGGCATTTAAGGAAAGAGACCCTGATGGAAATGGAAAAGCAGATACATATGGCATATCCGGTACCGGACTTGAGTCATTTGAGCCGATCTTTGGAGCTTTTGGAGTAATGGGGGTACATAGGGGCTACTGGTACGAGGAAAATGGGAAGCTTTTACCGCAGGCAATAAATCCTTATGCCAAAAAGGCACTGGAATTATTGAGAAAATGGTATGCTGAAGGCTTGATCGATCCCGAATGGATAACCACGAAAAACGAAGCCCAGTTAAATGAAAAGGCTATGAAGAACCAGTTTGGTTCAACCCATAGATGGTGGACCTGGGAACCCAAGGTTGAGATTGAAATGAGAAAGATTGACCCTAATGTTGAGTGGAGAAGGATTGCGCCCCCTGTCGGACCTGACGGGAAATCCGCAGTCAGGGGTGTACCCCTTGTTAATTTCCCTGTAGCCGTCCTGAAAACAGCGAAGGATCCCAAAGCCGTTATACAGTTGTTCGACTGGCTACATTCCGAAAAGGGTATGATGACCGCTTATTCCGGTGTCGAAGGAGTACACTGGGAAAAGAAGCCAGACGGCAAGGTAGTAACTTTGCCTCAATTTGATAAAGACGCAAAATGGATCCAGTGGTATGCCTGTTTTGAAAATGAGCAGCCTCTGCTGCAAGTGGAGACGCCTCTTGTGCAATCAAGAAGAGATTCTCTGAAATGGAACATCATCACCGACAAGGGAGATGGTCTGATTACTGATGCAGGGAAAAAATACTCTTCCGATCTGCAGGTTCTGGTTGAAGATTTTTATGCAAGCGTAATCACGGGCAAGGCAAGTGTTAATGACTTTGACAGATTTGCAGAACAATGGAAGCAAAAAGGCGGTAACCAATGGACTGATGAAATTAACAAGCTGAATGCAAAAAGTAAGACTGCAAAGTAATATTATTATAGAAGGGGTGATGATTTGATGGAGAGCAATATTAGTCTTAGAGAAAAGTTCTTTGGATGTATCGCCGGCTGCCACATAGGCTCCGCGATGGGTGCAGCCGTGGAGGGCTGGAATTATCAAAGGATCGAAGAAACTCACGGTTTGGTAGAAAAATTTCTTCCTTATCAGCATTACCGGAATGGTTGGGTAAGGGAGCCCGGGACAACTGAAGATGGCGTTGAAAGGCAAAAGCTGATGATAACTGCGATCATGGAAAAGAAGGACAGGGTAAATGCTGAAGACGTAAGAGCTATCTGGGTCAGGGATATAAAACCGGGTGCGGCCGGGACAGTATCGGAGCCCTTTGAAGGAATACTGCTTGCCATGGCAAAAAGCGGGATTCCTGCAAGGGATCTTGGCAGGTATTGTGACTATGCAGGGTTAAACAGCTTTTCACGTTCCTGTCATCCGATCGGATTGATCAATGCAGGAAATATCCAGACTGCAATTGAAGATATCCTGGAGGTTGGACAGCTCTACCAGACTACAAACAGCCGTGGCCTGAAATGGGCTTGTGTTACAGGTGTGGCTATCGCAGCGGCAACTAAACCAAATGCCACCGTAGACAGTGTTATTGGCGCGGTCTACGACAACTGTGATGCTGACCTGGTCGTGAAGGAAATAGACAGGGAGCTGAAGAATACTGCCGGCTGCAAGGAAATCAGAGAACTAAGGAAGACGTTTGATTCGGTATATAACGGCATCGGAATGCCATATCCCTTCAGTTATGCCAATGAGGTTGTTACGAAAGCGGTCTGTATATTCAAGATGGTGGAAGGGAATACGAAGGACGCTGTTGTATCCGGCGTTAACATGGGCAGGGACACAGACTGTGTTGCCGCGGTTGCTGCTGGAATCTCAGGCGCTCTGACCGGTGGAGTATCCATACCGGAGGAGTGGATAAAACAATTGGAATATGCTACTACTTTGAATAAAAATACAAATTCCCTGAGAACCATGAGGGAACATTCTGACGGATTGTACAACGCATACATGACAAGGCTTGAGAAAATGAAAACCTTTATCGAAGAGATGCTGACTGCATGAAATCACATATTTATAAAAAGGAGTCATACATTATGAAAAGAGAGGGTATTGCTGTTATCGGGACCGGATTAATGGGCCCTGGCATAGCTGCATGCAGCGCATTGGCAGGGAACCGTACAAAACTGATAGGACGTACAATTGATAAGGCCAGAGCAGGTATGGAAAAATCGCTGCAGTGCATCAGGCAGTTATCGGACAATCAGCTTGTAGGCAAAGAGCAGGCTGAAGAGGCAAATGACTTGCTTGAAGCAAGTACGGATATTGAAAAAAGCCTGACAGATGTTTATTGGGTCATTGAATCGATAACGGAGAATCTGGAAACCAAGCAGAAGCTGTTTGAGTTTATAGACAGCCTGGTACCCCCGGAGGTAATTATATCCAGCAATACTTCAGGCTTGAGAATAACAGAAATAGCTCAATACACCAAACATCCGGAAAGAACGGTAACGACTCATTTCTGGTTTCCGGCACATCTGGTACCATTGGTAGAGGTGGTTATGAGCGACGGGACGGAGGAAAAAACGGCTCTTAAGTTGAAAGAACTGCTTCTTAAATGGGATAAAGCTCCTGTGATTGTAAGGAAGGATTTGCCGGGTCAGCTGGCAAACCGGATTTTACAGGCTGTAATCCGGGAGGCTGTAAATATTGTCCAAATGGGACTGGCTACACCCGAGGATGTCGATACCAGCATCAAAATGGGGATGGGGATACGCATGCCGGCGTGGGGACCTTTGGAGCATATAGAAGCTGTCGGACTTGATCTGGCATTATCGGTGCAAAATACAGTTCTTCCCGGAATCAGCAATGATACTGTACCGTCAAGTTACCTCAGGGAACTTGTTGATAAAGGGAACCTTGGTTATAAAACCGGCTCAGGCTTTTATGACTGGAGCAAAAAGGATATGAAGGAATTGATGAACAAGAGGGATGATTTCATCATGAAGGCATTGAGAATCATTAAATCCTGATGCCATTTCACATAATTTATTTCTAGAAATAAATTATGCTTTCGGCAGGTTTTATAGGATGTGCTTTTTAACATTTTCAAAGACAAGAAATTTGTTATGTTAAAAAGCACTAGTGCAGTATCCGTACAATTATATTATCTATGGGAGGCAGGATAATGAAATATTTCACAGGTGAAGGATTCGGAAGGACGTTTGTGCTTAGCCTCGATCAAGGGGATTATTTATTGGAAAGCATTAATAATCTGATACAAAAGGAAAACATCAGGAACGGTATCGTAGCTACGGCTATGGGAACACTTGACCAATGCGTATTACATATGGTAATGACCACCGGATATCCTGCAGCAGACCATTTTGAGCACTGGGAGAAACCACTTGAACTTGCATCTGCAACAGGTATCATAGCCGATGGCAAAGCTCACATTCACGCTGTTGTATCGGATCTGGAGAAAGCATATGCGGGCCATCTGGAAGAAGGCTGCCGTGTTCTGTATTTACTTGAAGTTACCATTATAGAACTTGTTTCACCCAATCTGACCAGAATAATGAACGATAAAAATATCTGGAAGCTTGCTGATAAATAGATATAACAATGCGTAATGGGACGTTTCCTTTGAAATGCCCCACAATTTGACTTTTTCTGAAAAGCATGTGGAAGCCGCTGCTTGAGCTGTTCCCACATGCTTTGTGTTTTTATGCCTGATAAATAACGATGAAGTCGCCGTTCCTTGAGTTTTTATCATCCATGTGGTAATTTTACAAAAAGAAATTAAACAAAATAGAAAGTTTACCATATTTATTTTAAATCATGAAATTTGTACAATAAAT
>CALMWN010000153.1 GCA_937873555.1 uncultured Clostridia bacterium | reverse complement strand
AAATAGAAATCAAGAAGTTCTATTATTTCAAGGGAATCAATGAAGGCACAACCAAATTTTACAGGGGGACTGTACGTTCAGGGCAGTTGGTAAATTTCGACGGCAACCTTGTTGTAATTGGTGATGTCAATCCCGGAGGCGAGATTGTCGCAACAGGGAATGTGATTGTGATGGGCTCATTGAGGGGAATTGTGCATGCAGGTTCGGATGGAAACAGTGAGGCCATAGTTGTAGCATTTAATCTTCAACCCACACAATTGAGGATTGCCGATGTCATTACCCGTTCTCCGGATGAAAAGGGCTCCCGCAATCCTATGGTCCCTGAACTGGCATTCGTAAAGGACAATATGGTATATATAGAGAGGTATCTGCCTCAGAGGTAGTCCTGCAGTTTACCATATTTGACAAAGCATAAAAAGAAATATATATTTTAAGAGTGAAGTCTTATGGAATAATATCTATTTAAGTATTGAAAAGAAAATTTCCGGATTTTTGAGTGTGAATAAAATACTCTATTGATCTAAAAAGTAGGGGGTTAAATTTAATGGGTGAAGTCATAGTAATTACTTCTGGAAAAGGCGGAGTAGGGAAAACCACAACTACCGCAAATATCGGTACCGGTCTTGCTCTGCAAGGGAATAAGGTGGTTCTGATTGATACCGATATCGGGCTGAGAAATCTTGATGTAGTAATGGGATTGGAAAACAGGATAGTATATGACCTTGTAGATGTAGTTGAAGGGTCTTGCAGGATTAAACAGGCATTGATAAAGGACAAGCGCTATGATGGGCTTTACCTTCTTCCTGCAGCGCAAACCAGGGACAAATCTGCTGTAAATCCTGAGCAAATGATTAAGCTTTGTGAAGAACTGAAAGAAGAATATGACTATATATTGATAGATTGTCCGGCCGGTATTGAGCAGGGGTTTAAAAATGCAATTGCCGGAGCAAACAGAGCCATAGTCGTAACTACCCCGGAAGTATCTGCTGTCAGAGATGCCGACAGGATTATCGGGCTGTTGGAAGCAAATGAATTGAGGAATCCCAAACTGCTTGTCAACAGGGTTAGGGTGGATATGGTCAAACGCGGCGATATGATGAATATTGACGACATAATTGATATTCTTGCGATAGATTTGATAGGTGTGGTTCCGGATGATGAAAAAATTGTTGTATCGACCAACAAGGGTGAGCCGGCGGTGACCGACAATAAATCACTGGCTGGACAGGCCTACCGCAATATAACCAAGCGGATAATGGGTGAGGATATTCCCTTGATGGATCTGGAAAATGATGAAGGGTTGATGTTCAAGATTAAAAAATTATTTGGTTTGACAACTACTTGATAGGAGGGGACTTATGCTGCTGGATTTATCTAAATTGTTTGGAAGATCTAAAACATCGAAGGATGTGGCAAAGGAGAGGTTAAAACTTGTTCTGATCCATGACAGGGCAAATGTTTCCCCTGAATTTCTTGAAATGGTAAAAGGAGAAATAATCAAGGTAATAACAAATTACATGGATGTGGATGAAAGTGCTCTCGATATACAGCTTACCAGGACAAAGAGTGAGGATGGAGACAGAGTGGTGCCTGCCCTGGTTGCAAATATTCCTATTAAAAATGTGAAGAACAGTGGAAAGTAAAGGTATGAACGAAACCCGCCGTCCGTTGAAAGGATGGCGGGTTTTTACTTGAAATTCACAATACGGTATATTTGCGCTACAGCCTGGATTGCAATTCCTGGTATACCTGCTGAGGAGTCAATCCGGAAGCATCAATGACCGGCGCCTTTGTGTAGGTGCTGCTGTCTCCAAGGAAGTTCCTGTCCAGACCCGTTACAACAAATGCATCGTAATCGGTGCTTTGGTTTGATGTCCCCTGACCGAAGTTGATATTTTCCACCTGATAACCTTTTTCAGTCAGATAATCCTTAATTGGCGTAAGATTGGGTTCAATTGCAATTTTTTGTTTCACGAAGATTCACCTTTCCTTTTTTCTTATAAAGTAATACGGCTTGCCGATTGTGGCCATTGGAGCGTTTTGCCCAGGCCTGCCAGTCTTATTATCTGTTTAAAGCATTTATCTATTCAGTAATATATTTTCCATAAGATAAATATAATTTAATTAAATATAGAATATGTAACCAAAAAAGACTTGATATAATGTAAAATCTTTCGCGTATTCAATATAGATTCAATAAGGGATGAAGACTTACTGCATATAAGGGTGTGTACATATGGATGATGTGATGATAAGGTCAAGATACCCCCGTCATGGAGTACAGAACAGAAAAAGGAAAAAGTACCCAAGAGGTATACGTAACACAAGAATCGGCATTACAACAGTTGAAAAAATTGCACGCCAGCTACTGGCTGCAACCTGTATTTTTCTGGTTATTATCGTTGTAAAAAACATAGATACGCCTGTAACCAATTATCTTACAGACAAAATAAAAGGTGTACTATTATGGAATGTAGAAATCAAAAGTATATATGAAGGAATTGACAGTACTTTAAGCAAATTTGTAAAAAGCGGTGCGAATAAAAATGAAAACGGTGCTTTTGATGAACGTGCAGTCACGGCAAATGGGAATGCATATTCACCTGTAAAAGGCAATGATATGGTAAATCAGGATTATTACCAGACAGAAGAATTCAATGAAAACCAATCGGAGGATAATCTTAAAATCCCGGCAGAAGGTCCGACAACCCAGGTATCGTCAATAAGTACCGGACAGGATACACAGGTTAGCAGCAGGTTTATTGCACCCGTTACAGGGGTAGCCGGATCACTCTTTGGAGAGAGAACTGACCCGATAACCGGGAATCAGAAAGTACATAAGGGTATTGATATTGAAGCTGAAAAAGGCGCTTCAATCAAGGCTGCTCTAGCAGGGGATGTGACAGAGTCGGGTGCGGATGCTTCATATGGCAACTACATAAAGATAAGGCATCCTGATGGATTTACTACGGTATATGCCCACTGTTCGAAGCTGATAGCCAAAAAGGGGCAAAAAGTGGAGCAGGGGGATATAATTGCCAGGGTAGGAGACACAGGAGCTTCTGTGGGTGCCCATCTTCATTTTGAAATATGGAAGGATGGAAAGCCTGTAAACCCATTAAATTATATCAAGGTACCTTCAAAGTGATTTTAAAAAGAGTTATTAGAATTACTATTGATCCTTTTTTCTTGATTTTTCTGCCTCTATTGTTTTTTACTAACTATTTAAAACATTTTATTATGATTTTCTTCTCCATTCTGCTGCACGAATCCGGGCATATTGCTGTTGCCCTATTAACGGGCGGAAGGGTTTTTTTTATACGTATACTTCCTGTTGGCCTGAATGCGTCAATTGATGAAAATGCCTGTAGAAAATGGGAAAGACTGCTCATCTTTTCAGCAGGACCTTTGATAAGTATGCTGCTTTTTTTTGCCTGTACGCTTCTAAAAACATATTTTAGTCCTGATCATAAAGAGGATATTGTTTTTTTGGCAAATGCCAATCTTTATCTGGCAGGTTTCAATATGATACCGGTATTGCCTCTTGATGGCGGAAAATTATTAAGAGAGCTGCTGTCCGATAAATATGGCCTGTTGTTGACGGGCAGGTGCATGCGGTATATTTCGTACATTGTGACATCTCTGTTCATTGTTTTTGGAATAACACAGGTAATGCTTAATATATATAATATCAGCTTACTTTTAATAGGAATCCATATGATTTTTGCAACTAAATATGAGAAAACGGAGGCAGCATTAATGAGTGTGAAAAATGTCATATACAGGCGGTCAAGGTTATTAAGGAAGGGAATTTATACCGCAAGAGACCTGGTAGTGATTAAAACGGTACGTTTGAGCGAGGTGCTTAAAAGCATGGACTTCGACAGATTTCATATAATACATGTACTGGACGACGATTTAAAGCTTGTCAGGATGTACACCGAACAGGAAATTATAGACGGAATAATGAAATATAGTGCAGACATAACCTTCGAAGAGTTCATAAAGAAATGACATCTTTTTAATTTCCAAATTAGCGGGCTTTCATATGTCTTATTAATCAAAAATTACCCATACCAAATTTGTAAAAAATTTATTATAATTGATATCAGCAGGGTTGGTCTTGGCCTATGCATTTTGGATTTATACTACTTTGTTACTTTTGAAT
>CALMWN010000152.1 GCA_937873555.1 uncultured Clostridia bacterium | reverse complement strand
TAGCGTCGTCCTTTAATACGAGATTGCTCATTTTAATCGACACCTTATAGGAATACGGTTTTATATACATCATTTTATTAATTTAATTTAAATATTGCTCTTGGACATAATACTGAAAGTTCCTAATTTATTTATGATTTAAGATGATAATTTTTTGCAAATGATAAATTATTCGAAAAGTATTATAAAAAAGGACTATCATATTGAATTAGACCCTTAAATTGTGATTTGCAATGTGATGTTGAGTGTGATAATTACTGTGATGTTACATATGATACATGATGTGATTCATTTATATCACTATAAAAAAGCATCTACCATGTCACATAAGAATCACAAACCTTTAAGTGTCCAAAAAGATCATAAAATTACGGCGAATCATTGTGGGAAGACGTAGAAGAAAAGTCGTTCGAATTCCTAAAAAAAAGTTACCAAAGGTTTTCTTATGTCCAAAATGTGGAAAAGAAGCATTAAGAGTGGAAATTATATCCAATGAAGAAAAGGGGATTATAAGATGCGGAGCATGTGGCTTAATTCAGGAAACGTTGGCTAAGCCATCAAACGAAGAAATTGACATTTATTGTAAATTTATTGACAATTTTTACGCCTGATCGAAAATCACAAGTGGCATAAAACATGACTGGCAAAACTGAAGCTTATATTCTGAAAGAAATTGAAAAGAACGGCGCAATACACATGACTCTCATAGATCCGGAGAGGGTTACTCCAAACGAGGCACTGTATTTAGCTAAGGAGTGTGAGATGTGTGGAAGCTCTGCTATTATGGTTGGCGGATCCACTATTGTATCATCAGCTCATTTGGACTTGGTAGTGAGCTCAATAAAAAACCGGGTAAAAATTCCTGTAATTCTGTTCCCAAGTAACATAACGGGCTTAAGTCAATATGCAGATGCTGTTTGGTTCATGTCTCTGCTCAATTCTTCAGATCCCTATTTTATTATAGGAGCACAAGTGCTTGCTGCTCCGCTTGTCAGGAAATATGGGTTAGAAACAATACCATTAGGTTATCTTATCATAGGCAAAGGTGGAGCTGCTGCAGTCATTGGGAAAGCAAGTCCAATTCCATATAATAAACCTGAACTTTCTGTAGCTCACGCTTTAGCTGCCCAATTCCTTGGTATGCACTTCATTTATTTAGAAGGAGGTTCAGGCGTGAATAGACCAGTACCAACTGAAATGGTGCGTATAGTAAAGACAATTGTTGATGTACCTTTAATTGTTGGAGGAGGCATAAGGACAGGCAGACAAACAAAAGAACTCGTTTCAGCGGGTGCAGATATTATAGTTACTGGTACAATTTTTGAAAAAGTTGAAAGAAAATTCTTAAAGAACAAAATATTTGAAATAATGGAAGGTTTAAAAGAAGGGGTAAGGAATAGACATCATAATTAAAAGAGGGAACATGTTAATGACCGCATTTGAACATTATTTTGCTTCATTAAAAGAAGCCATAGAAAAGAATGCCATTTATGATTTATGGCCTGATTTTGAACCTGAATTTGATGAGCGGGAGTATGCTTGGACAAATCTTAAAGGGTTAGGGGAAACGTTGCTTCTCAACTGTGGAAAATGTGATGGACCCTCTGACATGAGACACGAAAGATGCCGTGTATGTGTGGATAAAAGAAAGGAAATTGCTAAAAGTACTTACAAAAAAACGATGGGTCGAACATTAGATAAGTGGCCAGCGATCTCACTTTGTAGAATACATGTGGAATAAAAGGGTCTTGCGATTAGTTTAAAACCTTTTTAATCAAATATTAAACATGATATTAGAGAAAATGTCTAAGGGTCATTATCATCCGAAAGCATTCTTATTAAAAACGAAAAATGTGAAACAAGGTCTTGTCACAAGAACAAAAATAGCCTCTGCGCTAGATGAGATTCCGTGCACAGCAGGTAAAATAGGTGGCAAGACTGGTGTAAGTTATTCATCTATTATACATCACTTAAATTTAATGAAGAATGAGCATATCGTTAAAAGAAACAATAATAAACCCTACATTTGGGAATTAACCGGAGCCGGTCAAAAAAGACTTGCAGAGATATAAAAATTATTAACGTTCAAAAAGACGTCTAAAGGGATAAAGTAACAAGCCTTGTAAAGTTCTTAATTTAAACTTAAATGCAGATGGTCTTCCGCTTATTTCGGTATGTCCTAACTTTATTGCGTTGAGAATATCGCCTAAATCTTTACTTTCAGAATACACTTTCGTAAAAGCATCTCCAACCGTTTCTGGTGAGTGAGAATCACTTCCTGCTATTATTGGTAGCTTTAACTGCGTGGCCAATTCTATGTTCTTTCTTAGATAATGACAGTATAATGGGGTAATTGCTGAAATAGCTTCTATGCCATCGATTCTAAGCTTCTTTAGGTCCTTCTCTTTAAGGGCACCAAAAATGGGTATAGTGGGATGGGGAACAATTGCTAAAGCCTTTTGTTCATGTATTTTTCTAAGAGCATCTATCATAGAAAGCCTTTTTGAAATTGGATGCCTGATTCCTATTGCGAGAATTTCGCCTTGAGTTGTCTTTATCTCCATACCTGGAATGATGATCAATTTGTTATTTTCCTGTAAAGCTTCATACGCTCCTTGTAATGTGTCGTGATCCGTTATTGCTATTCCGTCGAGTCCTCTTCGTTGGGCTACTTCTAAAACTTGTTTAACTGAACCAGTGGAATCCGAGTACCACGTATGAACATGAAGATCAATCTTTAACATCAAGAGCATCAAATTCTTTTTTTTCAATTAAAAGTGCAATTAAGAAACTAGGCATTAAAAGATTACGATTTCAAAATCAATTCAGAAAAACGAAAGAATAGTAAAAAATTTTCCTTTTCTACAATATCATGAACAAGAATACTACATAATCATATTCGATTATTTATAATTTACCTGCTTTGAGTGCATTTGCCAGAATTGGTGCAACAGAGACTTTGGCATAACTGTTAACTACGCTGTCAGTTCCAACGATTTCATCTACTCCTGAAGCATTCAGGATTTTCAGCGCATTCCCTAAAAGTAACGCATGGGAGACTCCAATGAAGACTCTTCGTGCTCCCTGTTTCTTAAGCATTTTTGCTACGTTAGCTGAAGTTTTTCCTGTACTTATGATGTCGTCAATTATTACTACATCTCTTCCCTTTACATTTACTTTTTTTGAATATGTTACAATTTCGCCGGTATGCCGATTTCTTTTCTTTTCGAAGTAGTCGTATTCAGCTCCAATAGTTTTTGCAGCAGTTTCTGCCCGTTTTAAAGCCATTTCTTCAGCATCAGGAGCCACAACAAATGGGTTCTTAAGGTCCTGTGAAACAAAATATTTCGCCAATTCTCCTGAAGCTGTTAAGGTGTGGGCAGGTATTTTATACATATCTAGGACTTTTTGGTTATGGACATCAATAGTATAAATTGAGTCAGCCCCTAGATGCTGTAATAATTCAGCCATCAAACTGGCGCTTAAACATTCCCCTTCTAAGTATCGCTCGTCCTGACGACTATAAGCAAGATAAGGAATAAAGACAATAATCGTTTTAGCCTTAAGGTCTCTTACGGTATGAAGTATCATGAAAAGCTCAATAAGACGAGTATCTTGCGGTGGATATAAACTCTGAACAATAAGCGTGTCTTCTCCAGATATTTTTTCCTCAAACCTAAAATAGAATTCTCCATCAGGAAACCGTTTTGTATTAACTGCAACCAGTGGGCAGGCTGTTAATTTACTAATTTTACTAGCTAATTCTAGTGAACTAGGACCTCCTATTATCTTCAAAGATAATCCTCCAAGACGAAATGACATTTAAGGAAGCTGAAAATAAAACCTTCGCTAATTTAAAAAATTTTACAAAGAAAACAAAAAGCTACTTGAATCTTATATAACAAATATCTAAATTAATAATTAAGGTAAGATTAATGTTTATTCATTGCCTCATATCAAACGGGTTTGAATTAAGAACCTACTGTGAACGCTTTGTATTTGCCCTATTTTATTCTTATTAATTATTCTATTTTAATTAAAATTTTATAAAAAATAAGGATTATTGGAGATTAATCACATTGGAGTTTAATAGTTTATTGTGACATCAGGCATTACGATTTAAACGTGATTTCTGCTATGCGATCGTTCATGGTACTTTTAGAGTTAATTGTCTTGTAATGGTTATAGCTTGTGATATTTGGGTTCGTGTCTTTTTTTGGGTATTGTGACTTCAAGTACGCCGTTCTTGTATTTTGAGGTCACTTTGTCTTTGTCGATGTTTTCTGTTGGAAAATCAATGGTCTTTTGGAATTTTCTACCCTTTATTTCAATCTTGTCTTTCGTGAAATTCAGTTTGGTGTCTTTTTCTTCTTCCCCTGGCAGTTCAGCAAAAATCCTAATGATGTTTTCTTCTTCGAACAAATCTGTTAATGGTTCGCGGATTTCCATGGAA
>CALMWN010000151.1 GCA_937873555.1 uncultured Clostridia bacterium | reverse complement strand
GATAATAAAGAATTACAAACCTAATAAAGGATTTTTTGACTTATCAGTTAAGCCCGAAAGTTTGAATAACATTGAATATGCAAAGATATTGAGATTGCAGAACTTTTTAGTAGAACAAAACAAACAAAGTTCATATTTGAGAAAGTTTAATAAACCTCAATGGGAAGATTTAAAAGAATTGTCGGGTAAGTTGCAAGATATTATATTCAGTAATTGGGGCGAATCAATATTGTGCTGATGTTGCACATAATCAGGAAAGGTAGCATGGTTTAGTGGACCCATAAATCCGCCACCAGCCGAAAGGCAAATATTTTGAAGGAGGTCATATATGAATTTACAAGGAAACGCATGCGCAACACAGCCTGTACCACCGATGGAACAGCTAAACAATATCGCTGCTGACGCAATCGACATACTTTACTCGGCAATGTGCAATGTCAGTGGTATTTCGGATCGTTTACTCATCAGTGATAACGCAAAGTCAGGACAGACAAACAGTGAGCCTAACAATCTTGAAATGAGATTAGGGCTTATCCGTGCCATGTCTCAGGAACTCAACGGTAAACTTTTGGCAATCCAAAACAGACTGTAACCGCCCACCGGAGCGTATCCGGTCCAATGCCCAAAAGCAGATTAGCGAAAACGGGTATTCAAGCCCCGGGCAGTATTTACAAAAGATGGGCTGGCAGGTCGCGACTGACCAGCCCGAAATCAAAAAAGTATAGGAGGTCAATTATGTGTCAATTTTTCTCATTACGCTCTGATGGAGCAGGAAAACCTTATTACTTCGACTACGAAATCCGCAAAAGGATAATCTCGGGTGAACTCAATTATGAAACCGACAGCCACAGCAGCATAGCTGATTATTTCGGGTTCAAGGGCAAGGATGAAGATATGCTCAACGCATACGAGTACAACCCGCTTACAAAAGAATTTAGAATTGACAGGATGCCTAACAAGGATGATTCGGCACTAATAAAAGAATTCTGCCTTAACCTGGACTTCAAAACCATAGTGCCGGAATTACAAATCAAGGAGATAATCAACCCAAAAAACATTCAACACGGTGACAAAGTAAATGATTCCGAAATAGCTTTGTTGATGATGTGGGATTCGGTCGGGGCTTCGGTCAGGGCTTCGGTCAGGGCTTCGGTCGGGGTTTATATATCCGACTTCTTTACGATAGGAAACTGGAAATATATCGATCACGAACCCGGTAAAAATCCATTCCAACCTTGCATTGACTTATGGATGCTCGGCCTTGTCCCTTCTTCCGACGGCAAAACATGGCGACTGCATAAAATGTGTGACAATGCAAAAGTCATATATGAGTGGCTGAAATAGGAGGTCAATTATGCACTGGACAGAGTTACCACCATTCGCACAGTTTATATTAATTCTCGGCGCAATATCTTTCGTTATTCTCATAGTCGGGGCAGCCGGGGCAATAGGTTGGTTTATCACTCGCAACATTCCTGAACCGAAGGGCGATATTCGCATAGAGTTTGATACTTACGACAGCAAAGGCAGGAAGGTACACAGGCGAGAGTTACATGAAAGTATGAGGAAGGGAGGTGTAAAGGGGTGAAAGCAACAGGTACAACAAGAAGGATAGATGATCTCGGAAGAATCGTGATACCCAAAGAAATCCGTAAAGTCAACAAGTGGCTCGAGGGTGACAGCATGGAATTTTTCACAGATGCAGACGCGGTAATAATCCGCAAATATAATCCAGGCTGTGAATTCTGCGGTGGAATGCACGAGTTAAGACCATTCGGCGGCAAACAAGTCTGTGGGCGTTGCAGGGATGATTTGAGGAAGTTTTTTCTATAAAGAAAGCCACCTTCTCAGGTGGCGAATCACACACCAATATTATACAGGAAAGTGAGGGATAGCGCAAGATGGATAAATGGGGACTATTGAAATCGTATGTCGATGGAATGTATGTGTCATCAACAGGCCAGACACAGAAGATGATTGGCAAGATAGCCGTGCAGATGGACATTCTTGAAGCAAAAGATAAGGAAGAATATGAAAAACTTTTAGGCAAAAAACAGGAGTAGCAAAGTTTCCGGCGCAGGCTTTCTTTTGGAAACATGTTGCCCACCTTGTCGGTTTAACAGCCATTAACTGTCCTGTGCCGGATAAAAAGAAGGGGTAAAAGTGGAAGATGCACTTGCATACTACGGCCACCATATCGGAGGCCCAAATTACGATGAAAGAGAGGATGAAGAATGTCAGGACATAGATACCACATCTGCCGAAACTGTGGGCATAAGCACAGTTGTCTCGACTTACATTGTCCAAAATGCTTATTTTGAGGAGGATGAAAACATGAATGAACAGGAACAGCAGGAACAGGGGTTGACCATACTACAGCAGGCAGGGGCTTGCGAGGTTGCCAACCAGCAGGACTACAACAACGCCGCCGAGGTCTGCAAGGACATAAAGGTCAGAATCAAGGCTATCGAGGACTATTGGAAGGACTTGAAAGACAAGGCATACAAAGCTTGGAAGGACATATGCGCCAAGGAAAAGGAATTACTTGACCCTTATACAAAAGCTGAATCATTCATCAAAGGCAAAATGACCGCATGGCAGCGCCAGAAGATGGAAGAAGAACGAGCCCAGAGAGAGGAACAGGAGAGAAGGAAAAGGGAAGAATCTGAACTTCTTTTGAAAGAAGCTGCCAAAGCAGATGGGGAAGGCGATACCGAAAGAGCCGGGTTTATGTTTGAAGCTGCCGAACAGGTGCAGAACATGAAGTTTGAACAGCCCAAACAGGAGAAAACAGCAGGGACGGCGGTTAAAACGGTATGGAAGGCAAGAGTAGTAAACGCCTCTCTTGTGCCAATTTCAATTGCAGGCGCAATCATAAGACCCATTGACGAAAAGGTGCTGAATGACCTTGCAAGAGCCTCCAAGGGCAACATGGCAATACCTGGTGTGGAGTTTTACGAAGATATACAAATCGCCGTGAGTAGGGGGTAGGTATGGAAGATTTTGAATGTCCGTACTGCGGCAGCACAAAATCACCAAAAGTACAAAAGGTATATGAAAACAGCGATGCAGATGGTAATAGGGGCATATGGGTTACATATGTCGAATGCCGGGATTGTGGGGAGGAAGTGAGCGAATGAGCGGAATTTACACAGCCATATCAAATGTCATGTCGGAGATCGGCGCTATCACAAAGGATAAGAAGAATCAGCAGCAAGGGTTTATGTACCGGGGTGTCGATGATGTTATGAATGCGCTACAGCCTCTATTAATAAAGCATGGCGTGTTTGTAGTACCAGAAACCCTTGAACAGTCCAGGGAGGAACGTACGACACAGAACGGCGGCAGATTGATATATTCAATACTTAAAATTAAATACACATTTTATGCTGATGATGGAAGTTCAATTACCGCAATTGTTGTCGGTGAGGGTATGGACTCAGGGGATAAAGCTTCAAATAAAGCCATGGCAATAGCATTCAAGTATGTCTGCTTTCAGGTATTCTGCATCCCCACAGAGGAAATGACTGATCCTGACAGGGAAAGCCATGACTTAACGCCACCTTCGACACCTTCGACACCGCCCAGGCAACCAGCTGTCTCTTATACACATCTGACGCTGCCGACGAAGAGGATAGTGTA